>ANAW01000267.1:0-3276 GCA_000340945.1 Nocardiopsis synnemataformans DSM 44143
GAGCAGATGCTGGCGATCGCCGAGGACCGCGCGGTGCGCCGGACGCCGTGACCGGCGGGCGCGTGCGGGCCGGACGGCGGGCGGAGCAGACGGCGCAGGGACCGGACCGCGGGTGGACCGGACGGCGCAGGGGCCGGACGGGGCGTGCGAACCGGGCGGCGCGGGGGCCGGACGGCACCGGCCACGGACCGCGAACGCCCATGTGGGCGCGGCCGCGGATTTTCAGCAGCCGTTACCTGGGCATAACGTGCCCCATGGGTGAGCGAGCACGGAGGGGCACGGGGACGACACCGCCGAGGACCGGGCGGGGGCGCACGCGCGACCCCAGCCTCACGCCGCGGGCGATGGCGGCGGCGCTGGCCGAGTACGGCAGAGCGGGCTGGGCCGCGTTCACCCTGGACGGGGTGGCCCGCCGGGCGGGGGTGGGCAAGGCCGCCCTGTACCGGCGCTGGCCGACCAAGGAGCGCCTGCTCGCCGACGCCATCGAGGAGCACACCCGGCCGCCCGTCACGGCCGACACCGGAAGCCTGCGCGGCGACACCCGCGCACTGGCCGCGGCCCTGCTCGGCCACTTCCTGGCCCCGTCGGGCTGGGTCACCCTGCGCGTGGCCGTGGACGCCACCACGGGGATGGAGACCTTCGTGGGCCTCCAGGAACGGCTGGTGCGCGTGCACCGCGACGGGATGGCGGACATGGTGCGCAGGGCCGTCGAACGCGGCGAACTGGTCCCGGGCGCCGACACCGAGCCCTTCACCGAGGCGCTGTACGGGACGGTCCTGGTGCACGCGCTGACCATGGGCCCCGGCCAGCGCGAGCGCGCCCGCGAGCACGTGGACGAGCACGCGTTCCCGCTGGCCGACTTCGTGCTGGCCCCGCTGGTGGGCGGGGCCGGAAGGACCGCCGGGGGCGGAGCGGGGGCCGCCGACCGCGAGGGGCGCCGGTGACCGCGCGACACCCCCCGTGTCGCCCCGGAACCGGGGACGCCGAACGCGGAGGGTGCTGGGCACGACCGGTCCCGTACCGCGGAGGGGCCTCCTCGCGGCCGGCCACGGGGACCGGGCCCCGCGAGGCGGCCAGCGCCCGCTCCCGCCGGGGCCGATGGAAGGCGCTCCGCCTGACCGCCCGGCGGTCAGCCCCGCGGGCGCAGCCAGCGCTGGAGCAGGGTGCCCTCGGACTCGATGAGCACGCCGGGCACGAGCGGCGCGTCGGCCGCCGCGCCGACCGCGACGCGCTGCTGGACTCCCCCGGCCATCAGCGGGACGACCGTCAGGCACATCTCGTCGAGCAGACCGGCGGCGGCCACGTCGGCCAGCAGGCGGGGCCCTCCCTCGCACAGGACCCGGGGCAGACCGCGCCGGACCAGGGCGTCGACCGCGGCGCGCAGGTCCACGCGCTCGCGCCCGCACACCAGCACGCGGCCCTCGCCCAGGACGCCGCGCGCCCGGTCCAGGGCCTCGTTCCCGGCCGCCTCACAGGACACCAGCAGCACCCCGCCGCCCTCCCCGGTCGGCTCGGCCAGCAGCGGCGGGACCCGCCCGGCTCCGCTGACCACGGCGATCTCGGGCCGGTCGGCGCGGCCTTCGGCGACGGCGCGGGCCGCCCGGTCCCCGGTGCGCGGGCCCGCCCGCCGGTAGCCCGCCTCGCGCGCGGTCCCGGCTCCGACCAGGACCACGTCGGCCAGGTCGCGCAGGAGCGTGAACACCACCAGGTCGGCGGGGGTGTTGAGGGCTTCGGTGCGGCCGTCGTTCCCGGCCGCCGCCCCGTCCAGGCTGGCGACCATGTTGGCACGCAGCCAGGGCCGGTCGGGGTAGGCGTAGAGCCGTTCCAGGGCGGAGTCGTCCAGGGCGTCGCCCGGGGAGGCCGCGCCGGGGGCGGCGTCGTTCATCAGCAGTCGCACGACCACACCGCCACGAAGTACATGACCCCGAACGGGTCGTCGGCGTAGAGCACCCGCGGCCGCACCGGGCCGCCGCCGTCGTCGGCGGCGAGCGCGTGCGCCATGACCTGGAGCGCGGCCCGGCCCTGCGCCATCAGCTCGGCGGCCAGGGCCGGGTCCAGGCGGAGGAGGCCCTCCGGGTCGCCCTCGGACAGGCAGCGGCGGACCTCCTCGTCGAAGGCGAAGGAGCGCTCGTCCGGGTACACGAGGGCCCTGTCTCCGCGCCGGGCGCTGCCGTCGCCCAGGACGAGCAGGCCGATCCGTCCGGTGCGCCCGGCGATCCGCCGTCCCAGTTCCTCCACCTCGGCGGCGGAGGCGTCCCAGGCCACGGTGAGCATCTCCACGCGTCCGCGGTAGCCGACGGTGTCGAGCAGCCGCCGGGCCACGCCCAGGCTCGGCGGCAGGGTCCGCTCCCGGGGCACCCGCTCCCCCGTTCCGCCGAACTCGCGGACCGGCGCGAGCGCCTCGGCGTGCTCCGCCGAGACGTCGTGCCCGCCGACGACCACGAGGACGTCGGGTTCGGCCGCGGCCAGGGCCTCCAGCGCCGACGCGCACTCCTTGCGCAGTTCGGCGAGCAGGTCCAGGCCGCCGCCGAGTTCGCGCAGGAGCAGCGGCGGGTGCGGACAGACGGCGGTCGCGACGATCACGCTTTCCTCCCTCACACCAGTCCCCGGACGACCCGTGCGGGGGGACGGACCCCGCGGATGCTGGCGACCATGTCCAGCGTCTGCCGCGTCTGGGCCACCTCGTGCACGCGGTAGACCTGCGCCCCGTGCCAGGCGCACACGGCGGTCGCGGCGAGCGTGCCGGTCAGGCGCTCGCCGACGGGCAGGTCCAGGGTCTCCCCGACGAAGTTCTTGTTCGACAGCGACACCAGGACCGGTCGGCCGGTGGCCGTCATCTCGTCCAGGCGCCGGGTCAGCTCCAGCGAGTGCCAGGTGTTCTTGCCGAAGTCGTGCGCGGGGTCGATGATCGCCGACGCCGGGTGCACGCCGAGGGAGACCGCGCGCTCGGCCAGGGCGACCGTGTCCTCGACGGCCGAGCGCACCACGTCCTCGTAGCGCGTGCGGTGCGGCGGGGTGCGCGGGGCCACGCCGCCGGTGTGGGTGCACACCAGGGCGGCGTCGAACTCGGCGGCGACCTCGGCCAGCTCCGGGTCGTACCCGCCCCAGGCGTCGTTGAGCAGGTCCGCGCCCGCCTCGCACACCGCCCGGCCCACGGACGCGCGCCAGGTGTCCACGCTGATCACCAGTTGGGGGAACTCGGCGCGGACGGCGGCCACGAAGTCGACCACGCGGCGCTTCTCCTCGTCGGCGCCGACCGGCTGGGCGGGGGCCCGC
>ANAW01000268.1:0-16607 GCA_000340945.1 Nocardiopsis synnemataformans DSM 44143
CCACGACCCTGCGCACGCGTTCGAAGGCGGGACCGTCGTCCCAGGTGGCACCGTTGTCGTAGAAGGAGTCGGGGGTGCGGTTGACGATCGCCATGACCAGCGTCGTGTCCGCGTCGTACTCCCGACCGCGCAGTCTCAGCACCGGCCGCTCACTTCCCTCTGTCTCCCTGTCGGCGTCGGACCGGCCGCTCGACCGGCGGGGCGAGGGCGGCGGCGGTCGCCGGTGTCCGCACCGGCTCCCGCGCACGGGACCTCCCCCAGCGGCCAACACTAGGGCACGCCCGTCCGCGGGGGTCCGGCGACGCGTTCTTGCCCGCGCGGCCGGCGCGGGGTGTGCGCGCGGCTCCGGCGCCCGGCCGGACACCGGCGGGGGCGTCCCGCGCGGCGGTGACCGGCCCTTCTCCGCCGAGGCGCTGTGCGAACGGCCCCGGCAGAGGCTGCTCCACTCTTCTCTGACACTCGATTACGTGTTACCTTGATCATGATGTCAGAGTTCAACAGTCCACAGGTTCCGGCCGACCTCGTGAGCGCGGCGGTCCGCGCCTCGGAGAACCTCGGGAAGGACGTGGCCGACGTGCCCCTGATCGCCATCGCGGAGGAGGCGGGGGTCTCCCGCAGCACCCTCCTGCGCCGTGTGGGGGGTTCGCGCCAGGCCCTGGACGAGGCGGTGCGCGCCTCGGGCGTGGACCCGGGCGGGCAGCGCCCCGTCCGGGAGCGCGCGGTCGAGGCCGCGGGCGGCATCATCAGCGAACAGGGCCTGGCCGCGGCGACGCTGGAGGCGGTCGCCGCCTCCGCCGGGTGCTCGGTGCACAGCCTCTACGCGGCCTTCGGCGGCCGGGACGAGCTGCTGCGCGCGGTCTTCGAGCGCTACAGCCCCATCCTGGACCTGGAGTCGGTCCTCACCGGCACGACGGAGGGCCTGGAGGCGCAGGTCCGGACGATCTACCGGCTGATGGGCGACGCCTTCAGCCGCGAACCCCGGGTGCTGCCCGCCATGCTCGCCGACGTGTTCACCCGCCCCGAGGGCCCCACTTCCGACCTGCTCGTCCGGCTCTTCTTCCCCCGCATCCTGGCCGGGCTGGGCGGATGGCTGGCCGGGGAGGTGGCCGCGGGCCGCATCCGCGACCTGACGGTGCCCCTGCTGACCCAGCAGATGCTCGCCCCGATCGCCGTGCACTGCATGCTGCGCCCGGCGCTGGACAGGGTGGAGGGTGTGGAGTTCCCCGGGATCGAGGAGGTCAGCGCGGTGTTCGCCGAGTCCTTCCTGCGCGCCGTCGCGACCGACCCGGACACCGCCAACACGCCACCGGAATCACCATGAGTGAACGGAGTTGCCATGAGTGAACGCACAAGCGAGCGTACGACCTGCGTGGTCGTCGGCGGCGGCCCCGCCGGAATGATGCTGGGCCTGCTGCTGGCCCGGGCCGGTGTCGAGGTCACCGTGCTGGAGAAGCACGCCGACTTCCTGCGGGACTTCCGCGGGGACACCGTGCACCCCTCCACCCTGGAACTGCTGGAGGAGCTGGGCCTGTACGAGCGGTTCGCCCGGCTGCCGCAGAGCAGGCTGGACGAGGCGGCCTTCCCCGTGGGCGGGGACCGCACCGTGACTATCGCCGACTTCCGCAGGCTGCGGGGGCTCGCCCACCCCTACATCGCGATGGTCCCGCAGTGGGACTTCCTCAACCTCATCGCCGAGGCGGGAGGCGAGGAGGCGGCCTTCACCCTGCGGATGGACACCGAGGTGACGGGGCTGCTGCGCGAGTCCGGCCGGGTGACGGGCGTGCGCTACCGCGGCCTCGACGGCGACGGGGAGGTCCGCGCCGACCTGACGGTGGCCTGCGACGGGCGGTGGTCGCTCGCCCGCCGCGAGGCGGGCCTGGTGCCCCGGGAGTTCCCGGTGGGGATCGACGCGTGGTGGTTCCGCCTGCCCCGCGAGCAGCGGGACCGCACGGCCCTGACCCCGCGCGCGGGCCTGGGCCGGTTCGCACTGGTCATCCCGCGCGAGGACTACCTCCAGATCGCCTACATCGGACGCAAGGGCACCGACCACGAACTGCGCGCACGCGGGGTCGGGGCCTTCCGGCGCGACCTCGCCGAACTCGTGCCGGAGCTGGCCGACCGGGTGGGGGCGCTGAGGTCCATGGACGAGGTCAAGCACCTGGACGTGCGGCTCAACCGGCTGCGCCGCTGGCACGTGGAGGGCCTGCTGTGCATCGGCGACGCGGCCCACGCCATGTCCCCGGTCGGGGGTGTGGGGATCAACCTCGCCGTGCAGGACGCCGTGGCCGCCGCGACGCTGCTGGCCGGGCCGCTGAAGGGGCGCTCGCCCACCTCCCGCGACCTGGCCGCGGTGCGCAGGCGGCGGATCGTGCCGACGGTCGCCGTCCAGACGCTCCAGCGCCTCATGCACCGGGGGCTGGCCGAACCGATCGTCAGGGGCGAGCGGCAGGGCCCGCCCAAGCCCGTGCTGGCGGCTCTGAACCGCATGCCCTGGCTGTCGTTCGTGCCCGCCTACCTCATCGGCAAGGGCCTTCGCCCCGAGCACATCCCGGGCTTCGCCCGCCGCGGCCCCGCACGGGCGGCCCGTTAGCGACGGGCCGGTAGCGGCGGGCCGGTAGCGGCGGTGGCCCACCCCCTCCGCCGCCGCAGGTCAGAACCCTTGTGTCACACCGGCAACGGTTCCGGCCGGTCCACCAGCGGGCAGGGGGCGCACCGGGAAGGGCGCGAACCAGGCCCGGAGGTCAGGACAGGTCGGGGACGCGCTCCCCGACCGGGACCGGCCCCGGGGCGGTACCGGCGCCGAAGGGGCTGCCGCCCAGTTCCTCGCGGTGGTGCGGGGTGAGCCAGCCGCGCGGATCGGGTCCGGCGGCGATGATCCGCGTGGGGTTGATCGCCGTGTGGACCCAGTAGTAGTGGATCCGGACGTGGTCGAGGTCGGTGGTGTCGCCGAACCCCGGCGTCTGGAACAGGTCGCGGGCGTAGGCCCACAGCGCCGGGTACTCCGACAGCTTGCGGATGTTGCACTTGAAGTGGCCGTGGTAGGCGGCGTCGAAGCGCACCAGGGTCGGGAAGAGCTTGACGTCGGCCTCGGTGACGGAGTCCCCGACCAGGTAGCGCCGACCGGCGAGGCGCTCCTCCAGCGCGTCGAGCCTGGCGAAGACGGCGGCGACCGCGGCGTCGTAGCGCCTCTGGTCCGGTGCGAACCCGGCCCGGTACACGCCGTTGTTGAGGTCGGTGTAGACCTCCTGGGACAGGGCGTCGATCTCGTCGCGCAGCGCGGACGGGTACAGGTCCGGGGCGCCGTCCCTGACCAGGCCGCCCCACTCGGTGTCCATGTCCCGGACCAGCTGGTCGAAGTCGTTGGTCACCAGGTGGCCGCTCTCCACGTCGACCAGGCCGGGGACGCTGACCCCGCCGTCGTAGGCGGGGTCGCGCGCCAGGTAGGCCTCGCGCAGGGCGTGGATGCCCAGGACGGGGTCCCTGTCGCCGGGGCTGCCGGTCGCCTCGGTGAACACCCAGTGCGGGTCGCCCTCGATGATCTCCTGGCGGGGGTCGGTGACGGCCAGGGAGACGGCCTGTTCCAGTCCCATGAGTCTGCGGGTGATGACGACCCGGTGCGCCCAGGGGCAGGCGCGGCTGACGACCAGGCGGTAGCGTCCGGGTTCGGCGCGGCGGCCGAAGCGGCCGTCGGCGGTGACCCGGTCGGCGAAGGCCGCCGGGTCACGTGTGATCTCCTCGGTCGGAATCCGGTTGGCCCTCATTTCCGGCCCCCTCATAACGCTGGCGGGACGCGGCCGGAGCCGCGCACACTGTCCGTGCAGTGTACGAAGCCGACTCCGGTCGTCCGCGTTACGACACCTTGGGGCGGGCCCTGGGTCAGGAGTTGTCCCGGGGGCGCCAGCTCCTTCCGCGTCCCGCCTTCTTGGGCTTGCGGAGCAGGGGCCGGGACGACTGGGTCCCGTCCGACTCCCCGCCCTCGGCGTCCGTCACCGGACGCTCGGCGACGGCGCTGGCAGGGGTGGAGGCGGTGGCTTTCCTGCGTTCCGCTCTGCTCAGCCTCTCCAGGCGCTCCGCGCGGCTGGCGGGAGCGTCGGAACCGGCCGCGCCGGACTTGGCCGCGTTCTGGGCGCGGGCGCGGGCCCGCTCGGGGCGTGGGGGCTGTTCCGGGAGTGCGGGCTGCTCGGGCCGTCCCACCGGAGCGGCTGAGGTGGACGGGGTGGACGGAGCGGACGGGGCTGCCGAAGCGGGCGGGGCGGACGCGGTCTCGCTCGGCTTCGGGAGGCGGGAGCGCACGGCGCGTTTGGCGGCCTTGCGGACGGGAGATGCCTCTTCGGGGTTCCGCTCCTGCTCGGAAGGCGTCGTGCGCTTGTCCTGGGACGGGCGCTCCGCGCGGGCGGGAGAGGCGACCACCGACGGAACCGTGCCCGTGCTCGGACGTCCGGGGGCGGGCCTCGCGGGGGCCGGCTCGGGCTCACGCTGCTCGGGTGTGGAAGGTCCGACGGGAGGCCTTGAGGCAACGGGCTTCCTCTGGGCCGTGAACTGCGCGGGCGCGCCCCCCGGGGGCGGGGACGGCGCGGACGCGGTCTCCTCCAGCACGGTCTCCTCAGGCGCACGCTGTGCCCGGGTCGCGGACGGGACGGGCGCGGAGGCCTGGGCCTGGGAGGTGGAGGCCTGGGGCGCGGTCGGGGACGGCGCGGGAGCGGACAGTTCGGAGGCGTACTGCTCGACGGTGCCGGGCCGCTCGGACTCGGCCTCCACGGGGGCGGACGCGGCCTTCTCCGGGGCGGACTGCTCGGGGGCGGACCGCTCCGGCACACGCCGCTCGGACGCGAACTCCTTCGGGGCGGCTCTCTCCGGAACGGGTTCGGCGGTGACGGGCCGCTCGGACGCGGACGGTTCCGGCTCGGTCTCCCGGGACACCGGTTCCTCGGGAGTGAGCTGCGCGGACGCGGACGACTCGGGCATCGCCTCTTCGGCGGCGGACGGCTCGGCGGCGGAGCGGTCCTCCACGGTGGCTGCGGATTCGGCCTCCGGCCGCGCGGTGTCCACACGCTCGGACACGGACGGCTCGGGAACCGCCTCCTCGGACACGGACGGCGCGGAAGCGGACGGCTGCGTCGCGGTCTCCTCGACGGCGGACGACTCGACGGCGGACGACTCGACGACGGAACGGTCCGACCGGGTGCCCGCCTGCTCGGTGTCCGCCGACACGGCCCCGGGCCGCTCCGCGTCAGTCAGCTCCGCCTCGGACCACACGGCACCGGCCTGCTCGGGCACGGACGGCGCGGCGTCGGCCAGCCCGGCGTCGGTCAGCTCCGCCTCGGGCTGCGCGGCGTCGTCCTTCCTCGCCGTACGCGCGTCGGTCTCCCAGAAGTCGGTGTTCCAGACGTCGGCGTCCCAGAAGCCCTCCTCCGAGAGGTCGGCCTCCCTGGCCTTCTTGGCCCCCTTGGCCCTCTTGGTCTTCGCGACCGTCTCGGCCTTGCGGTCCTTCTCCTCGCTCACAACCGCTTCAACAGGCTCAGCTGTCTCGACCGACTCGGTCGTCTCCGTCGTTTCGGTCGACTCAGCCGACTCGGCGGCTCCCTGCTCCCCCAGCGCACCGAGGAACGGCTCCGCGAAGGAACCGGCCTCCTCCAGCGCGACATCCGGGGCGGCCTCCGAAGCGGTCTCCGAAGCGGTCTCCGGGCTCGCCACCCGCTCCTCGGTCTCCTCCAGGGCGGGTGAGGAGTGGCGGTAGGCGCGCACCGCGTCCATGACCTCCTCGGCGGTCGCGCCGGGCCAGGAGCAGTGGAAGACCGGGTTGAGCGGCGGACTGGTCTCGGTGATGAGTCCGTCCTCCTCGATGACGCAGCTGCCGCCGAGCGGCCAGCGGCCCAGGATCACGGCCGTGATGCCCTGCTGCTGCCCGTGCAGCAGCAGGCCCGACAGGGCGGTCTCGTGCTGGGAACTGGGCGCGGTCACCAGAACCAGGGGCGTGCGCGGTCGCGTTTCCGGCTCCTCGACGATCTGGTGCAGCTCGCGCTGGAGGACGGCCAAGGCCTCCTCCGTCGTGCCGACCATCCGCACCGGCTCGCAGGGGTGCGCGCGCAGCAGGTCACGGCCCCGGTCGCCCACCAGGCGGGAGGCGTCGGCCTCGGTGAGCAGCACGCGCACGGCGTCCTCGTCGAGACCGTCGAGCGCGTTGACCATGAGGCGCCGGGCGGCCCCGGCTGCGCCCGGGCCGGTGATCCCGAGGCCGGGCACGTGGTCGAGTTCCACCGTCACCCGCTCGTCGATGTCGTCCCCGGGGGTGGGCCGGGGCGGCGGGGCGGTCAGGGCCAAGCGGCGGGGCGCCCTCAGCAGCAGGCGGGGCAGGCTCAGGCGCACACCGGGAACGCGGACGCCGCGCTTGCCCAGCAGGTATCCCCCGGCCAGGCCCGCGAACGCCACCGCTCCGGTGACGGCTCCGTCGGGGATCTCCACGACCAGTACGTTCTCGCCGTCCGCGGCGGCGTCGGCGGCGGCGTCGGCCGCCGCCTCCACCGGGTCGGTGTCCTCGGCGGCGGCAGCGGTTTCCCCGGCCCCGGCCGCGGACTCCTCGGTCTCGGCGGCCATCGCACGCGACTGGAGGGGGGTCGGCTGCGGGACGACGGTGTAGGTGACCTCGGCCCTGCGCTGGGCGGCGGCGCCGCCCTCGCGGGGCTGCTCGGAACCGACGCCGTCCACCGTCATCTCCGGGGCGTCCTCGCCCAGGACCTCGTCGAGGTGGTCGGCGACCGCCTGGGCCCGGCGCTCGGACAGCTCCATGTTGACTGACACGGGCCCGCTGGGGTCGGTGTGGCCGGTGATGCGCACGGGCGTCTCGGCGTCGCCGTAGGAGTCGATCATGTCCGCGACGGGCGCGAGGTCGTCGCGCATCTGCTCGGTGAGCTCGGCCGAGCCGACACCGAAGCCGGAGACCGTGCGCACCCGCTCGACGGGCTGCGCGGACGGGGCCTCCTCGGGAGCGGACGGCGCGTCGCCGTCCCGCTCCCCGTCCGCCTCCCGGTCCTCCTGCGTGGTGACCGTGTCGGCGAACGCGGTGGCCGGGGCGACCGCCACGGTTCCCACGGCGGCGGCGGCCATCACCTGGAGCGGTCCCAGGGGGCGCAGCCTGCGGGGCATGCCGCGCAGGCGGGCGAAGGTCTCCACGACCAGTCCGGCCGCGTACAGGCCCCACAGGACCCACAGCACGGTGATGAGCAGGGCGGTGAACACACCCGGCGGCAGACGCCAGCCGCGCAGGTGCGCCGCGGCCACGGCCCAGGAGTCCGGCAGTTCCGGCCAGGGCAGATGCGACAGGAGCAGGTAGGGGATGCCGAGCAGGATCGCCGCTGCGAGCAGGAGGGCGCTCAGCCGTCGGATCTGGGTCATGTCCGCCTCACTGGAGCTAGGGAGTCGGCTGGGTGTGGGGACGTGCGGTGGCCGTGGCGTCGACGGTGGTCGAGCCCATCGGTAGGAGGGTGAAGGAGTAGTCCACCGAGCAGGTCACGGTCACGGTGTCGCCGCTGACCGCGACCGTCCCGGTGGCACCGGCGGCGCTGAGGAAGGACTGCGCGGCGGCGGACGCCGCCGAGGGGTCGAGGGCGACCTCGCCCGTGCCCTCGCGGTAGGCGGCCCAGTCGAGCTGTTGGACGCCCGCCCGGGCGGCCTCCTGGGCCAGGGTGGCGGCCTCGTTGCGGGCGCCCAGCAGTCCGCCGCCGTCGGTGACCAGTCCCAGGCACAGGAGGAAGGCCGAGGCCATGACAACTACGAAAGCCGTGGCCTGGCCGCTGTCGTCCGTACGCCTCACGGCTGCCCCCTGAAGGTGTCGACGACGACTGTGGCATCTCCGGTGACCGTAAGGGTCCCCGGGACGCCCAGTCCGGTCAGATCGCCCAGTCCGACGCGGCACTCGACCACGGCGGCGACCGCTCCCCCGGGAGTCAGTCCGCCGTGGTCGAGGGTGACGGAGTGGTCTCCGCAGGCCAGACCGTTCTCAGCGAGGGAACTCGCGGCGGTACCCGAGGCGGCCGCCTCGGCTGCGGCAACGCTGCGTTCGAGGGAGGCCGCCCGTGCGGCGGCGTGCGCCACCTGATCGGCGGTGGAGTTGGCGTCCGCCACCCTCCCGGCGAGCACCATGAGCATGGCGAACGCCAGGAGGGCGGGGGTGAGGAGCGCCAGTTCCGCCGAGGCCGACCCGCGGTCACCACGTCCGGTTCCTACCACGTGTCCGGGGTTCACGGGGCGGCCTCCGCAGGGACGAAACGCTCCACGGGCGCGGTGACCTCATGACCCACCGGCCAACTGAGGCCGGGGATGATGCTGGGCACCTCAGCGTCCACCACCACACGTACCTCCTCCGCACTTCGGTTGACGGACACGTCGAGACCGGAGAGGAAGGAACTCCCTCCTCCCTCGGCCACTGACGTGCCACCGCCCGCCGTGCGCGACTGCTCAGCGGTCCTGCGAGCGATGTCGGCGACGACGTGATCACCGTGCATCCACAGAGCCGTCTGGATGACGAACAGGACCAGGAGCAGCATGAGAGGTGCGGCGACCACCATCTCCGCACTACCACGGTCATCCTGCGAAGAGCGCAAGGTTAACTTCCGGTGATGGAATTGGCTCGCTCCATTACTGCGGCGCTGATGATGGCAACCGCCCCGATGGCCATGGCCACCAGTAGGGCCGTGACAATGACTGCCTCGGTGGAGTAGCCGTCGTCCCTGCGGCTGAACAGCAACGAGCTGAGGTAGGCGGTGAGGCGCTGCATCGGAAGTCTCCAAGACGTGTGGGGTTTTCATGCGCTGAACAGGATGTGGCTCATCGCCGGATAGCCCAGCAAGGCCAGGAAACCAACAAAGAGCAGAACGACCGGAAGGCTCATCCGCTCGGTGGCGGACTGCGCCTCGGCGTCCATCTCGGAAAGGAACTGGGTCCGCAGCGTCTTGGCCTTGGCAGCCAGGGAGCTACGGATACGCGCACCGTCGGCTCCGGCCAGTTGCAGACTCGCCGCAAGCTCGGCGAACTCGGGGGTGTCGTATCGATCGCCGAGTTCACGCAGCGCTGTCCAAGGCGGCTGGCGCATCAGTGCCGCTTCGCGCAGGCTGTCCCGGATGCGCACCATGGCCCATCCGTTGCCCGCTGCACCCGCGTCGGCCAGTGCTCCGTTGACGCCAGCGCCTCCAGCCAAGGACACCACGACCAGGTCGGCGAAGCTGGCCAGGGCTCGGCGCATACGCTCTCGGCGTTTGTCCGCCTCGTCACGCAGCGACAGGTCCGGTGCGAACCAGGCGACCAGAGCAAACGCCACCCACATAGCCCCCGCGATGGTGGCGGACGACAGAACACCTGTCAGGGAGAGCATGCCGCCCAAAAGAGGAGGGAATGCCAGTCCCAGCACCAGAGCGGTGAACTTCTCCGCGAGGTAGGACTCCGCTGAGCGCTCGCACACTCGCAGATTGCGCCGTGTGCGGGGCCCGGGCATACCGAAGCCTTCCAGGGCCGGGACTCCGATCTTTCCCAAGCGCGTCAGTACCCCGGTGTCCGGTCCCGCGGCCACGACAGAGCGGGGAGGCGGTGGAGCGGCCAGGCGCTCGGCGAGCGTAGGCCTGGCCCAACGGGCTGCGAAAAGCGCCCACAGGGCCAACCCAAGAGCGGCACCTGCGAGAGCGGCAGCCAGAACGGGAGTCATCGGGCGGCCTCCGGAGTGCGGGAGGGGGCGGACGCGAGCACTCGCGGTCCTAGGTCGAATTTGGACATCCTGGCCAGCCAGACCAAGGCGACCGCCCACAGTACGCCGATACCCGCGAGCACCAACTGACCGAGAGGACCGTCGAGCGGTTCCAGATAACTGGCGTTGAACAACAGCAGGAACGCGGCCATACCTAGCGTCGTACCGACGATAATCCGCGTGGACGTACGCAGCCGCGCGCGGCTGGCGGCCACGCGCACGAGCATCGCCGCCTGTTCGCGGGCGGCCTCGGCCAGGCTGCCGAGCAGCGTGCCCAGGTCAGTAGCGTGTCTCGTCGCAGCCGTGCTCAGAGCGGCGGCCACCAGGTCGGCAGTGGGATTGTCCACCTCGTCAGCGAAGTAGCGCAACGCGTCCTGCGTGGGCTGACCAGCCCGCAGCCGATCCGCCAGCCTGGCGACCGGCTCACGCACCGGCTCGGGCGCGATGGGCACCGTGGCGGCCACGGCCTGGTGCAGACCAGCGGCACCGGCCATCAGGTCGCGCAGCATCTCGGTCCAGGCCGCGACGGCCTCCACTCCCGCCACCTGTTGTTCGTGACTGCGGTCGGGCCCCAGCACCGCGGGCCCCCACCAGCAGCCAGCGGCGGCGAGCACAGCGGCCACCGGCCACCCGGTGACGAACCAGACGAGCAGGCCGCCGACGACCGCCGCGACCAACCGCAGCGGCCGTTGCCGCCCGAACAGCAGTGAACGCCAGCGCGGGGCACGGGACCCACGCGATCCCCCACCGGACGCGGCCAACGACGCCAGGGCCAGCCACAGCCCCGCGCCGAGCAGGACGCCAGCGGCGGCGACAAGCAGAACAGGAGTCGTCACCGCGCCCACCCCACCGTGTCGGGAGCCAGCATCGCGGGGTCGAAACCGGCCTCGGCCAGGGCGTCGAGCGTGTTGGGGCTGGGCGGCGCCGCGGGCAGGGGCCCGTTGCGGTCGCGCCGGTAGACCTCGTTGGACACCACGTTCTGCCCCTCCGCGCCCACCACCTCGCGCACGCTCGTGACCATGCGCCCGCCCGTGGGCAGTGCCGACACGTGCACGACCAGGTGCACGGCGGCGGCCACCAGGGACGCGGTGGCGTCCAGGGGCAGGCGCTCGGCGGACTGGGCGGCGTAGGCGCCCAGCTTGGTGAAGGCGCCCGCGGAGTTGGCGGCGTGCAGGGTGGTGAGACTGCCGTCGTTGCCCTGGCTCATGGCGTTGAGCAGCGGGACGGTCTCGTGGCCGCGCGTCTCACCGACGATGACCCGGTCGGGCGACATGCGCAGGGCCGTGCGCACCAGGTCGGCGATGGTGATCTCGCCGACGCCCTCGACGTTGGCCGGTCGGGCCTGGAGGGCGACGCAGTCGGGGTGGGCGTCGCGGTCGCGGTCCAGCCCCAGTTCGAAGACGTCCTCGATGGTGACGAGGCGTTCGTCGACGGGGATCTCGGCGGCCAGGGCGCGCAGCAGGGTGGTCTTGCCCGCGCCGGTGCCGCCGGTGATGACCATGTTGCGGCGGGAGCGCACCCCCGCGCGCAGCAGGGCGACCAGGGTGTCGTCGATCGTGCCCAGTTCGCGGAGCTGGCCCAGGGTGGTGCGGCCGTAGCGGTGGCGCCGGATGGACACCGAGGGCTGCCGGGCGACCTCCATGACCGCGTTGAGGCGTTCGCCGCCGGGCAGCTGCATGTCGAGGATGGGCGCCCCCGGGTCGAAGCGGCGCTCCCCCGTGGCCGACTCCGACGCTAGGCGCCGGACCAGGGCGACGACCTCGTCGGGGTCGTCGAAGAGGGAGTCGTGCCGCTCGCGGCTGCCGTCGGCGCGGCGCACCCACACGTGCACGCCGTTGATGTTGATGTTCTCGATCCCGGGGTCGTCCAGGAGCGGCTGGAGGGGGCCGAGCCCGCACACCCGTGCCAGGGCGCCCGCGGCGACGGAGGCCTCGGTCGTGGCGTCGAGCACCTGCCTGCCCTCGGACAGGGCGCGGCTCGCGTCCTCGTCGAGGATCTGGGCGATGACGCGTTCGGCGCGGGCGCGGTACTCCTCGGGCGTGTCCTCGGGTTCGCCGCGGGTCTCCTCGCTGAGCCGCCGGGTGGCCTCGGCGACGGTCCTCTCCACGCGGTCGGCCACGGTGCGGGTCCGGTCGGTGTCCAGGAAGTAGCCGTCGGTGATGTCGTAGCCGACGTCGTGTCCGCTGCTCATGCGTGCACTCCCGTCACCTCGGGCGCGGGCACCAGGGCTCCGGTGCCACCGGCCTGGTCAGCGGGGCGGACGCCCTCGGCGAGGTCCTTCGCCAGGCTCGCCGCCGCCTTCAGCAGGGGCCTGCGCTGCGGTTTGCGCGGGTTGGTCTCCCCGCGCAGGAAGGACGCGGAGCGCGCGTCGTCGGGGAGCCGCCCCCACACGCCCGGGCCCAGCGCGCCCTCGATCTCACGGACGCTCCCGGAGCCGCCGACGACGACGGTGCGCAGACGCGGCAGGCTGCGGGTCAGGGCCTCGGAGGCCTCCTTGGCCCGGCGCAGCTGCGCCAGGTCGTCGGCGACGAGCAGCAGGGCCTCGTCGGCCCACGTGGCCAGTGCGGAGGCGGGCGCGCCGGGGGTCAGGCGGCCCAGGTCCAGGACGACCGCGGGCCCGTGGGCGGAGACGAGCACACCAGGGTTCTGGGCGAGCAGGCGCACCGCACCCTCGGCGCGGTCGGCGGTGACGGGCGCGTGGCACACGGACAGCCCTCCGGGGAGGATCTGCGTGTGCGCGCCCAGGTCGGCGGAGGCTCCGCCGTGGCGGGCGGCGGCGGCCAGGCCGGTCAGGCCGGGGTCCGGCTGGAGGCGGCGCCAGGTGGCGACGTCGCCGCCGGAGGCGTCGGTCTCCACCAGGACGGCCCCGGCCCCGCCGGGCCAGACCGCGGCCAGCGCCATGGCCGCGCAGGTGACGCCGGGTGCTCCGCTCAGGGAGAAGAGCGCCACGGTCCGGGGCATCACGCGCCTCCCCGGGGGTTGACCTGGACCACGCTGACGCGTTCGACGGCGGCGGCCGAGGCGATGGCGGCGGCGTCGGCGGAGGACGCGACGAGTTCGAGCTCCACCGAGCCGTCCTCGGCCGCGGAGGGCTGGACGTCCCGCACGAGCGCGCGGTAGGCCTCGACACCGCCGCCGGTGGCGCCCTCCTCGGGATGGACCACCACGGAGACCGCGGCGCCGGGGCCGATCGAGGCGGGGAAGCGGCCCACGCGCAGGGCCACGCCGAGCACGGCGCGGTCGCGCTCGGGGAAGGCCGCCTCGGCGCCCAGTGCCGCCTCGGGGAGGAGGCCGCCCTCGGTGACGGGCACGGTGAGGGTCTGGCCGACCGTCGCCTCCAGGCGCTCGGCGCCGACGAAGGAGACCCCGTCGGCGACGGAGATCCGCGCGACCCGCAGGTCCTCAGCGGTCACCACGTGGCCCGCGGGCAGGTCGCCGTCGGCGACGAGCACCCCCTGGCGGTCGTCCATCTGCTCAAGGGCCACAACGCCGCTCAGGCCGCCCGCGGTCATCATGCCCAGGGCCAGGACCAGCCACCGCCAGCGGCGGGGTCCGCTGCCCAGGAGCCGCACCGGAGGGGTCTCCCCCTGCCGCGGGGAGGCCGCGGGAGCCGGTGCCGTCTTCGTGTCCACCACGTCTGTCGTCTTCTTTCGCTGTTAGCGGTCTAGCCGGAAACGTTGCTGGTGTGATGGGAGGGGCTCAACCCCCGGTGATCTTGTACTTATAGCGAGGCTCGACGGTCCAAACTCGCTATAAGTACAAGATCACGGCGGAAGGAGCGGGTTAGCGGTTGCCTGTGCCGGTGACCAGGCCCTGGGATTCGGCCACCTGGAGTTCGACCTGCGAGGTCGTGGTGAGCGGGTCGAACTCGCCCGCCCCGCCCTCGGAGATCTCACTCTCGGTGATCTCCCAGCCCACGTCCCAGCCGACCTGGACGGTGACGGGGTAGGCGCCGCCGGGCTGGCCGTCGGAGGGCAGGGCGTAGACGTGCCCGCAGTCGGGGGAGGCCGATTCGGGGTCGTGCACGGCCGGGTCGAAGGGGGTTCCGGGGCCCTCGCAGCGGATCTGCGTGCCGTCGCCCAGGGTCCAGACGGTGGAGATCGGGGTGGCGGTGACCGTGAAGGACGAGTCCTGGATTGCGGCGGAGGCCTCGGTGGCCTCCCAGTCCTGGGACTCCACCCACAGCCACACGGGGGTGTTGACCAGGACCAGGGAGTCGCTGCCCGGAGAGGTCTCGATCCGGGGCGGGGGCAGTTCGAAGGAGGCCATGGCCTCCTGGAGGGCGGTGACCATGTCGGTGCCCTCCTCCCCCTCCTCGTAGTCGATGGACTCCCAGTCGATGGCGCTCCAGTCCACCTGGGACCAGTCGATGGCGTCCCAGTCGATGGCGTCCCAGTCGACGCCGTCGGAGGAACCGGCCGGGGCGCCCGGGGCACCGGAGCCGTCCGAGCCCTGCTGGCCCGCCTGGCTCTGCCAGTAGCGCAGCAGGATCGAGCAGCCGCTGCCGCCCGAGCTGCCGCACTCGATCTGGCCGAGGAAGGAGCTGTCGTCGGCGTGCGCGGGGGTGGCGGCTCCGGCCGCCAGCAGGGTCAGTACCGCGGCGGTGGCCGCGGGTCGTACGAGTCTCAGCATGATCCCGCTTCCCAGATCCTGAGGTCGGACACGCGCCAGGCGAGTCCGTCGTGAATGAGTGTGGCCTCGACGAGGCGCGGGCCCTGCCCTGGGGAGGAGCCCATGCCGAGGTTCCAGCCGGAGTCGTCGAGGCAGTCGTCGACCGTCGCGCTGTCGGAGTCCTCGACAGCGGCGACGGGGTCGAGGACGGGTTCGCCGGTGACCTGCCCACCGGAGGTGCGGGCCCCCTCCAGGGCCGCGCTCATGAGGGCGTACGCGCCGCCCACGGCGTAGTCCTGGAGTTCGGGGGGAACCTCGCCGCCCTCGTGGGAGGCGGTCACGACCGTGTCCCACATGCCGGTGTAGGCGGCGAGCGCCGCGGCCTCCTCGTCGCTGGACGGGGCGGCCGGAGAACTCGGTGCCGCCCCCGCCTCGGAGACCGCGTCCTGGGAGCCCGCGCTCTCGGAGGATGAGCAGCCCGCCGCCAGGACGAGGACCGCGCAGCATCCCGCGGCCGCGGCCGCGCGTAGGACGGCGCCGTCTCTTCTCGCGGCTGTCGTCATCGGTGCGTTCTCCACTGCCATGGAAGGGGAGGGGTGGTACAGCATGGCGGAACCGACCCGGTGAGCGGGCCCTTTCCCTTCCGACGAGGGGCTGGGGCGGTCTCTGCGCCCGGGAGGTCACGGGACCGGGCGCGGGGGCCGTTGGGCGGACGGACGGAGGAGGGGGTCCTCCGCCCGGGTTCGGGTCCGCCGCGGGCTGGCGTGACCGGAGTCGCGCGGGGCGGAACCCGGGGACTGACCGAAACCACGTGGTATTGGTTGGGTTTTATCTGTCCTTGCGTGAGCTTATAGAGAAGTCGCCTGCCGTAACAACCCCCCGTGCCCCTTCTGTGACTGTGATCCGGCCAAGCTTCTGGACATCAGCCTCACAGCAGTCCGAGGAGACCACGCGCCCGCAGCCCTGCGACAAACACACGCAAAACAACATCTGAACGACATCGCGTTCGGAGCCGGTTTCCCCGTCTCCGGCCCGCGACGCAGGTCGGAGACGGGGCGGGGAGGACGCCGTGGTGTGGGGGAGAACACCACGGCGTGGAGGGCGGCGCTCTCGTCGGTGGCCCGGGCGCGTCCGGCATCGAACGCGTCCGGCGGCGAAGGCGTTCGGCCGCGGAGGGGGCCGGCGCCGGACGGGGGTCAGACCACGAGCACGCGCGGACCGCGCCCGCGCAGCCTCCGGACCTCGTCGGGATCGGTACCGGTGTCGGTGATGAGGCAGTCCACCTCGCGCAGCCGCGCGAAGCGGGCGATGCGGTCACCGCCGATCCTGGTGTGGTCGGCCAGCAGAACGGTCCTGGCCGAGGCCCGCACCATGGCCTGCCTGGTCATCACCTCCGCGGGCTCGGCGCAGGTCAGGCCGCGTTCGGGGGACACACCGTCGGCGACCATGAAGGCCACGTCGACGTGGAGCTGCTCCAGCAGGCGCACGGAGGCGAGCGTGGTTCCGGCCGCCGCGCTCACCCGGCCTCCCAGCAGGTGCACGGAGAGGTCCCGGCGCGAGGCCAACCCCAGCGCGGCGGGGACCGAGTTGGTCAGGACGCTCAGCCCGCACCCGGCGGGCAGCAACCACGCGATCCGTTCCGCCATCGGCCCCGCGTCGAGCATGACCACCCCGTCCCTCGGCAGTTCCGCCAGGGCGGCCTTGGCGATCCTGCCCTCGGCGGCCGAGAGCCGCCCCGTTCCGGACGGTGCCGTCGTGGCGCTCACTCCCGCTGCGTGCCTGACGACTGTGGCGCCACCACTGAGACCACTCACAAGGTCCTCCGATCCGTCGATGGTCAACCCCTTGACCGAGAGGGCGACACGCCCCGGTCCGCTGCGCGAATTGGATCGGGTCCTCTGTTTCCTCACGGAGAGAACATCTCGGCCGAAGGGGAACGGTATGCGAATACCCCCACTGCTCAAGGAAAACCGTTGCGAAATGACAACGCGGCCGCGCCTGGAGGCCGTGGGGGGCACCGCCGACCTGCGGGGCGGCGTCTCCGGAGAGCGTACCGGTGTCAGGCCCGGAGGAGGAGATGCACGGGCAGGACGCCTACCACACTCGTGAAGCACACAAGGCAACACACACGGACGGGAACAGAAACATAAGGACAACTACTTCCACATTCGGGCGCGCCGGTGCTACCTTCATTCCTCTTACGGAGCGGTCGGGGGAGGTGAGACGCGTATGCCGTTGGACCCGAACATGTCCGACTCCTCAC
>ANAW01000269.1:0-20746 GCA_000340945.1 Nocardiopsis synnemataformans DSM 44143
ACCACCTCCCACGGCGACATCACCGCCCGCAGCCTCTGAGCAGCCATATCCAACCCCCGACCAACTGACGACTTACGGAGATCCATGATGGAAAACGACAACGGCCGCTTCTCCAAGGCGGGGCTGCACAGAATGCGCGACGTGCTGGCACGTCATGTCGAGAGCGGGAGGATTCCCGGGCTCGTCGCCCTGGTCAGCCGGGGCGGTGAGACGCACGTCGAAGCGCTCGGGACGATGCGCCACGACGGCGGCGCGCCGATGCGCCGGGACACGATCTTCCGGATGGCCTCGACGTCCAAGCCGGTCTCGATGGCGGCGGCGATGGTCCTGCTCGACGAGTGCAGGCTGCGGCTGGACGACCTGGTGGAGCAGTGGCTGCCCGAACTCGCCGACCGGCAGGTGCTGAGGCGGATCGACGGCCCGCTGGACGACACCGTGCCGGCGCGGCGGCCGATCACCGTACGGGACGTGCTGACCTCCACGTTCGGGCTCGGCATCGACCGGAGCGCACTGGGCACTCCGATCATGAACGCGGTCTTCGAGCAGGGGCTCACGCCCGACCTGCCGGAGCCGATGCCCGAGCCGGACGAGTGGATGCGCCGCCTGGGCACGCTTCCGCTGATGCACCAGCCCGGAGAGCAGTGGCAGTACCACATCAGCAACGACCTGCTCGGCGTGCTCGTCTCCAGGGTCACGGGCCAGTCGTTCGAGGCGTTCCTGCGCGAACGCGTCTTCGAGCCCCTGGGCATGAGGGACACCGGTTTCCACGTGCCCGCCGACAGGATGGACCGACTGCCGCCCCTGTACGCCCCCGACCCGCAGACCGGGGAGTTCCACGTGTGGGATCCGGCGGAGGGGGGACGGCACAGCCAGCCTCCGGCGTTCCAGGGCGGTGGCGGCGGGCTGGTCTCCACCGTGGACGACTACCACGCCTACTTCCGGATGCTGCTGAACCAGGGGATGCACGGGAGCGAGCGGATCCTGTCCCGGCCCGCCGTCCAGCTGATGACCACCAACCGCCTCACGCCCGAGCAGCAGGCCGCTCGCGACACCATGGCCACCGAGAACGTCCACGTGTCGTTCGGCCAGGGGCAGCACGGCGGCTGGGGCTTCGGAATGGCGGTGCGCACGTACCGGGGCGACTACGCGCCCGTCGGCCAGTTCGGCTGGGACGGCGGGGCCGGTACCTCGACCTACGCCGACCCGGAGAACCGGCTCACCGGAATCGTGCTCACCCAGGTCGGGATGTCCGTCCCGGACTCGGCGCGGCTCATCCACGACTTCTGGACCACGCTCTACCAGGCGATCGACGACTGAGGCCGGGCCCCGGGTCCCGGTACGCCCGCCCCGTCCCACAAGACCCATCGGCCCCTGACTGCCCAGCCCCCGGCGTTTCCGCGCGGGGGGTTGGGCCTCGGGGGCCTTCGTGGCGACGGACCCGCCGGTGGGCGGTGCGCCGACCCTGTCGGAGGGGTCTGGCGCAGTCCGGCGACGGATCCCCGTACGGCCCTCGCGTCAGGCGTCGGCGTCGGTCCCGCCCAGGGCCTCGACGATCCGGTCCCGGGACGCGGTCACCTCCTCGCGCAGACCGTCCACGTCCACCCCGACCAGGCGTCCGTGCGCCTTGCGGATCCGACCGGCCACCATCACCGTCTCGATGTTGCGGGCGTCGGCGCCGAGCACGAGCGTGCCCACCGGATCGTTCAGGGGCATGGTGTTGACGTCACCGGCGTCGACCACGATCAGGTCCGCCTGCCGCCCCGGGACGAGCGACCCGGTCACCTCACCCAGCCCGATGGTGCGCGCGCCCTGGAGGGTGGCGAAGTCGAGCACGTCGCGGGTGGTGATCCGGTCCGGCACGGGGTCGCCGCTCCCGTACGCCCCCCGCACCGCGCGCATGCGCTGGATCGCGAGCAGCGTCCGCATCTGCGTGAACATGTCGCTGGCCAGCGCTACCTCCACGTCGATGCTCAGACCCGGGCGGATACCGGCCGCGAGCGCCTCATCGATCGCCGGAACGGCGCTCTCCAGGCCGATCTGGGCGTCCGAAGAGGGTGCCAGCGACACGGTGGCCCCGGCCTCACCGATGGCCCGCCACGCGGGCGGGGTCAGGCCGGTGGCGTGGATCAGGCACATGTCGGGACCGAGGAGGTCCGCGTCGGCCCAGCCCAGGATCGCTTCCGAGGAGTCGGGCCCGAACACCGCGTCGATGCTCACCCCGAGGCCGAGTGCGCGGGCCACCGCCGCCAGCTCCTTCCCGTAGGCGAGGCCGGGGCCCGCGACCGCGTCGGTGGCCAGGGCCGCCAGACGAATCGTGACCAGACCGTCCCCCGCTCCCTGGTGGGCGGCGCACAGCCGTTCCAGGTCCCCGGGCCACTGGTGGTCCCAGTCGCCGAAGTGCGGGCCCATGGAGGCGTGCACCCCTCGGATACCGGTGTCGGCGAGTGCGCGGATCGCCGCGTCGGAGTGGGCGCGCGTACGCGAGTTGTGCGAGAAGTCCAGCATCGTGGTGATCCCGGCGTCCAGCGCGGTGAGCGCCGCGAGCCGGGTTCCCACGTACATGTCGTGGGGCGTGTACAGGGGTGCGACCCGGCCCAGGGTGGAGGCCACGTACGAGCCCAGGTCGGAGACGTCGGGGATGCTACGGCGCATCTGCGCCTGCCAGGCGTGGCGGTGGGTGTCGACGAATCCGGGGGCGACGACGCGTCCGGTCGTGTCGACCACCGTAGCGTCGGCCGCGTCCGGGTGCGCTCCCAGATCCGCGCCGACCGCGACGATCCGGTCATCCCGGACCAGGACGTCGCCGCGTTCCAGGTCCTCGCTCTCGGGGTCCATCGTGACGACGGTCCCGCCGGTGAACAGCGTCCCGCTCATGGTCCTCCTCCGTTCTGTGGGGTGTGGTCGGTGTCCGGCGGGTGCGCGCTCAGCCGCGGTGGAAGACGTAGCCCGCGTGGTGGAGCACGCCGTCGACGAAGCGGCCGTAGGCCCAGAACCCCAGGTCGTCGCGGTAGACGATGCGGTCCCCCTCGATCCAGAACGACCCCTGGTAGGCGTGGGGGCGTCCGCCGCGCGTCTCGTCGTAGCGGCCGTCGGCGGTGAGTTCCTGGTGGATGAAGCCCGTCTCGTCGATCCACATGCCCAGGTACGGGCTGTCCGCCGGTGTCCGCGTCGGGCCGGGGAACCGCTCGGTCCGGGGTTCGGTCAGGCGACGGCCGTCGAACAGGGCGAACTCGCCGTCGATGACGACCGCGGCGGCCCGCTCCGGTCGCCAGATGACCTGCTCCAGCGCTGTGGCCCCGGGGTGGTGCCCGGAGATCACGACGAAGGTCGCCGGGTTGCCGGGGGCCAGCGTGCCGACCCGGTCGGAGGGGTGCCTGCGCAGTCCGGCGACGGTGTCGTTCTCGACCACGCCCGGGACGACGGTCAGCCCCGTGCAGTCCACGACGACCGCGCCGTCGTCCTCAGCCGCGGTGTGCAGGCCGGTGCCGACTCCGGCTATCTCCTTCCCGTCCAGGAGAAGGTCGGCGCCGGTCAGGTCGCCGATCAGCGGGTCGAACGTGTACACGGTGGCGTTGACGAACAGCAGCGGGCGGTGCGGCTCGGCGGCGATGGTCCTCAGCAGGTCCTCGTCGAACATCTTGGTGCTCATGGTCCACTTCCGAAGGGTGTGCGTCTCGGGAACGCTCTCCACCCTCGGTGCCAGGCGGCCGGGTGACCAGGCCGCGCTTCACCGGGGTGTGGCACACCCTGGCTGGCTGCGGCCCGCCTGGCTGAATGACGTCAGCAGACCATCCCCGCGTGCGCGGGGAGCACGCGAACCCCTCGAACACCACGAACAGCAACCAGGGGCCATCCCCGCGCGCGGGGAGCACATCACCCAAGCAACAGCGCGGGCCCCGGTGACGGCCTTCAACCACTTCCGTCACCAGGGCCCCGTCCCGCCGCATGCTGGGGATCGAGCCAGGTCAGACCGTGTCGCGCAACAGCGTCGGCACCACGTGCTCCGACACCTCCGAGTGCACCTGGTGCAACCGGGTCTGCACCGCCCGCCGGAGCTTGGTCAGGCACTCGACCAGGGTGATGTCGTCCCCGACCAGACCTCCCTTGGCCACCACCGGCGTTCCGTCCAGCGGCCCCCCGCTCAGGTGACCGTGCACTGTCAGCGGAACGATCTCGCCCCCCACGTCGAACGCGTGCACGTCCAGCTCGTCCAACAGGCTCGCCACCAGGTCCCCGCCCGTCAGGTACAGCCCGCTGGGCAGCGCCTGCGCCCCCGTGGTGTCGGCGACCTCGTTGACGACGTCCGCCACCAGCCGCGCGATCCGGCCGGGCAGCTCCGCGCGGACTTGGGCGGGCAGCTCGCGCACCCGGTCGGAGGGCGTCACCACCCGCAGCACGCACAGTTCCGGAAAACCCGACGAGGTCAGCTGCTCGGACAACTCCCGCGCGACCCGCTCGGCGGCCTCGTCCGCGCGCTCCCCCACGCTGAACTCCACCGCGTCCAGGTCCACGAACCGCACCGCGCCGGTGCGCGCGACGGTGGCCAACTGCCGCCGGGTCAACTCGGTGGTACTGCCCACCACCCCCAGCAGCGGCCCGCGCGAACCCGCCTGGCCGCGCAGCCGCAGCGCGTAGGCCAACAGCGCCCCCGTGGGACCGGGGTCGGCCGCCAGCCACACGATTCCCGTGTCGTGGTGCGCGGCGGCCGCGGCCTCGGCGATGTCGTTCAGGTGCTGCTCGGTACTCGCGTCGCACACGACCACGGGCTCGTCACCGGCGAGCAGTTCGGCGGTGAGCATCGTCTGCGTCACCTGCCGCACGGGCACGTGGCGCACCGGAAGGTCGGTCTGGGCGGCGAGGATGTCGGCGACGACGCTGGTGGTCATCGGGCACAGCGGGTCCTCGGCCAGCTCGGTGCGCTCCAACGGCAACCCGTTGAGCAGCTGCAACCCGTCCTCGGTGATGCGCCCCGAACTCGGGAAGGCCGGAACGAACAGCACCCGCACCCGCGTTCCGGCGGGCACGCGCTCGCGCACGGCGTCGTAGGTGGCCTCCAGCTCGGCGCCGATGTTGCCGCGCAGCGTGGAGTCGGTCCGCTTGACCACCAGCCCCACCGGCCACACGGCTTCGACCACGTCCGTGACCAGGTCGGCGGCGTGCTCGGGAGGAACGTGGCGGCTGTCCAGGTTGGCCACGACCACGTCGTAGTCCCCGACGACCCGGCTCACGTGCTCAGGAGTCACCGTGGCCACGCGCATCCCGGTACGGGCGAACCGGGCACCGGTGGCGTTGGCACCGGTGAGTTCGTCGGCGACCACGAGGACCTGGGCCACGGCGCGTCTCCTTCGGCGTTCGGCGAAACCCCGGGGCGAGCTGGGGTGAGTCCTTCCAACATAGGCCCATGCGGGCGGTCCGGGGAGCGCCCGGGCCGCCCGCGGGAGCCAGGACCTCAGACGTCGACCACCGACCGCGTGCGGGCGCTGCGCCGGGCGGCCTCGATGACCTCCAGCCCGTGGATCACCTCGTGCGGGTCCACCGGCAGGGGTTCGCCCTCGCCGACCGCGTCGCGCACCCCGGCGTAGAACTCCGGGTAGGCGCCGCGCGCGCTGGGCACCGGCCGGGTCCGGCCGTCCACCCCGAGCACGCCCCAGTCCGCCTCGGGGATCACGCCCCAGTCGGCGGCGTCGGCCCGCTCCCCCGCCGTCAGCCGGGCCTCCTGGCGGTCCATGCCGTGGCTGGTGAACGCCCCCTCGTCGCCCAGCACCCGGAAGCGCGGTCCGCCCTGGGCGGTGAGCGCACTCATCCACAGGTGGGAGCGGGTGCCCCGGGCGTGGTCGAGGGCGAGGAAGACGTCGTCGTCGGCGTTGACGCCCTCGCGCCGGGCGTCGATCTCGGCGTAGACGGAGGAGACCGGGCCGAACAGGTTGACCGCCTGGTCGATCAGGTGGGGTCCCAGGTCGTAGAGCAGTCCGGCCCCGGCCTCGACCCCGCCGCTCTCGCGCCAGGTGCCCTTGGACTCGGGACGCCAGCGCTCGAACCGCGACTCGAACCGGTGCACGCGGCCCAGGGTGCCCTCCTCGATGATGTCCCACAGGGTGAGGAAGTCGGCGTCCCAGCGGCGGTTCTGGTACACGGTGAGCACCCGGCCCAGCTTGTCCGCGAGGTCGGTGAGCTCCCGGGCCTGGAGGGCGGTGAGCGCGAAGGGCTTGTCCACCACCACCGCCATGCCCGCCTCCAGGGCGGCCTGGGCGAGCGGGGCGTGGGTGTCGTTGGGCGTGGTGACGACCGCGATCTCGTAACGCTCGGCGTCGGCCCACAGTTCGGCGACGTTCGGGTACACGGTGACGCCGGGGTAGCGCGCCTCGGCGGCCCGGCGGCGGTCGGGGTTGCCCGTGACCACCGCGGACAGGCGCAGTCCCGGAACCGCGTCGATCAGCGGCGCGTGGAAGACCTCGCCGCCCTTGCCGTAACCGATGAGGGCGACGTGCAGTTCGGGGCCGTCGTGTTCGGGTGTGCTCTGTGCCTCGGATGCGTCAGCCATGCCACCAATCTAGAGCGTGCCGCCCCCGGTCCGGTGGTGACGGGCAGCACGCCCCGCTCCCTCGTGGCGTCCGGGCGCCGTCAGCGCGCGGGGGCGGACACGGTGAGGCCACCGGGCAGCGCGTCGAAGGCCTCGCGGTACCGCGCGAGCAGGTCGGGGACCGTGGAGGTCCCCGGTGCGGTGGCCCAGCCGTCCAGCGCGTACCGGGCTGCGGAGGCGACCATGTCCAGGGCGAGTCGCGAACGCGGGTCGGCGTGTTCACCGACCCCCAGCACGGCCAGGGCCCGGACCGTGGTGCGCTCGCAGAACTGGAGGTTGTGGGCGCTGATCGCCGGGGTGTCCCCGGCCAGCCTCAGGCTGAGCCGGGCGGCGTGCGTCCACTCCCGGTCCGCCACGTGTTCCACGGCTTCGAGGATGACGTCGCGTGCCAGTTCCACCAGGGGACGGCCATCGGACCCCTTCTCCTCCAGCACCCGGAGGAACGCCTCCCACAGGTCCTGCAACGGAGCCATGGCCAACTCCTCCTTGCTCGCGAAGTAGCGGAAGAAGGTGCGCTTGGAGACCTCCGCCGCCGCGCAGACCTCGTCCAGCGTGACCTGGTCGTACCCCGCCCGGGTGAAACGCTCCAGCGCGGTGTCGACCAGGGTCCGGCGGGTGCGGCGCTTCTTGCGCTCGCGCAGGGACTCCTCGGAGGCGGCGGAGAAGGAACGGGTGCTGGCCATGGCCGCAGTGTACCGCCACTCGACGCCGATAGCCCCTCGGAAACTTTAGCCCCTTGATGACTAATGCTCCCAAGTGCCATATTCTGACCCCGTCCATCCCGTCCCGTGAAGGAGCCCGGACATGCGCGCCCTGGTCGTCGACCGCACCGCACCCCACCACCTGCGCCTCGGAGAGGTCCCCGAACCGGTTCCGGCCCCGCACCAGGCGTTGGTCCGCGTCACCGCCGTGTCGCTCAACTTCGGTGAGGTGGACACCGTCCCCCGCCTGCCCGACGCGACTGTGCCGGGGTGGGACGCCGCGGGGTTCGTGAAAAGCCCCGCCGCCGACGGTTCCGGCCCCGGCGCCGGAACCGCCGTGGTCACCCTGGGTGCGGCGGGGGGCTGGGCCGAACTGCGCGCCGTCGACACGGGCTTTCTGGGAACGGCCCCCGAGGGCGCGGACCACGGAGCCCTCAGCACCGTCCCGGTGGCGGCCACCAGTGCCCTGCGCGCACTGCGCAAGGTGGGCTCCCTCCTCGGCCGGAGGATCCTGGTCACCGGGGCCACCGGTGGCGTGGGGCGGTACGCGGTCCAGCTCGCCCGCATGGGCGGCGCCCACGTGACCGCCTGCACCGGGGAGCCCGGGGCCCACGGCGCGGAACTGCGCGACCTGGGCGCCCACGAGGTGGCGTCGGAGCCCGGGGAACTCGACTACCTGGTTGACGGAGTGGTGGACTGCGTCGGAGGCCCCCAGCTGGTCGCGGCCTTCGACAGGCTGAACGCTGGGGGGATCCTGGTGGCCGTCGGACACGTGACCGGGCAGCCTGAGCACTTCCCACTCGACGCGTTCCTCGTGGACGACGGGCGGCACGGCCGCTCCATCACCACGTTCCACCTCCAGGACGGCGTGGCTCCGTCCGGAGACCTGAGCTGGCTGGCCGACCGGGTCGCCTCCGGGGACCTCGATCCGGGAGTCTCCTGGCGCGGTTCGTGGGAACGGGCCGACGAGGCCGTGACCGCCCTCCTCGGACGCCGTCTGCGGGGCAAGGCCGTTCTGGAACTCACCGCCGGGTGAGGGAGCACGGCCCGCCGCCAGCGTCCGTGTCTGGCGGACGCGGCGACCGCCAGGGACCTTGTCCCCGCTGACCTCGGCGGCCGGGGTCAGGGGCGAGGGTCCGGCCGTCCGACCCGACCGGTGCCCGGTGGGCGCGGTTGGCGCCGTCGCTGCCCGTGAGCACGGAGACGGATCGGCCGCCGGTGTCGAACAGGGTCGTCAGAGTTGGTCGAGGCGCGCCCTGAGCAGGCAGAACTCGTTGCCCTCGGGATCGGCCAGGACGTGCCAGGGTTCCTCCCCGGTCTGACCGATGTCGGCGAGTACGGCCCCGGCGGCCAGGAGGCGTTCGAGTTCGGCGTCCTGGTCGCGGTCGGTGGCGTTGACGTCGATGTGCAGCCGGGGTTTCGCCTTCTCCGGCTCCTCGGTGCGGCTGAGGATGATCGTCGGCTGCGGGCCGCCGAACCCCTCGCGCGGCCCGATCTCGATGCAGCCCTCCTCCTCGCGGTCGAGCACGACGAAGTCCAGGACCTCGCACCAGAACCGCGCCAGCGCCTCGGGATCGCGGCAGGAGAGCACGAGCTCACTGATACGGCATGCCATGGACGAAACCTGCTCTCCTCGTGGGAACTATGGGCGTGGCCGCGCGCGGGTCTCGTGGACTCCGCAGCGGCAGCACTCCGAGACCGTACCGGGCGAGGCGAGCGGGGGCGAGGGAATTTCCGGCGTCTGCCCGGCCGGGCCCTCGCGCGAGGGTCACGGCTTCGGGTTCCAGAGCCTCGGTCCCAGGTTCCGGGTTCCAGACTCTCAGCTCTCGGTTCGGGGCCCCAGCCTTCAGGTTCCAGGCTCCGGGCTCCAAGCCCTCAGCTCTCGGCCCAGAACTCCAGCCTTCAGGTTCCAGGCCCTGGGCTCCAGACCCTCAACCCTCGGTTCCAGACTCCAGGCCCCAGACCCCAGACTCCGGGTTCCAGGCCCCTGATGCCAGACCCTTGGTCCCAGGTCCGGGGTTCTCGGGTCGTCAGATCGCGTTGAGCCTTATGGCCAGGTCGTCGAGGCTCTTCGCCTCCAGGTCGAAGCGGTCCGTGGCGCGCGGAGGGTCCCCGACCGGGCGTTCGACATAGGCGGTCCTCATGCCCAGGGCCTGCGCGCCCCGAAGGTCCCAGGCATGGGCGGCGACCATGAGCAGGCGGTCCGGCGGGCAGTCCGCGTTCGCGATCGCGAGCCGGTACACGTCGGGGTGGGGTTTGTAGCTGTGCGCGTCCTCAGCCGAGAGCACCTGGTGCCAGCGGAGCCCGGCGTGTGCGCTGATGCGGGTGAGCGCTGAGTGGCTGGCGTTCGACAGGCCGACCACCGCGAAGTACGAGGCGATCCGATCCAGCGCCGATGCGGAGTCCGACCACGGTCGCAGCCGCTGCGCGGAGGCCGCCAGCGAGCGGATCGCGTCGGCGTCGCTGACGTCGGCGTCGGCCGCGACGCGTGTCGCCGCTTCGAGGTCGATCACCGTACTGCTGGCGTAGGGGCGGCGGCCCGCGAGCATCTCCTGCTGCTGCTCGTCGACATGCCTGTTCCACACCTCGACAAGCTCGCGCGTCCCCGCGTCGTCGATGCCCGGGAGCAGTGTTCGGATACCGCGCCCGATCCCGCCGGGCTCATCGACCATGGTCCCGAGGACGTCGAAGACGATCACGTCTACGTCGGGGGGTGAAGTCACGAGAAGCACTCCCAGGTTCCTTCGTCGGCGCCGCCCGGGATGTGCGTGGGCTCAGTTGCAGGAGGGTTCAGCGATCCGCCGGGCACGTTGGTGAGCATAGTGGGCTTCCTCCTTCCCCCGTACTCCCGCACCCCCGTCCCCGCCGGAGGGGGTCAGCGGCTCCAGTGACTCCAGTGGTTGCAGTGGTTCCAGCGGCGCCGGAGGGTCGGCACTGCCAGCCGCCACGCAGGACGATCGCCGCACAGGGCGATCGACACGGTCAACCGCCGTGCAAGACATCGACGCGGCCTGCCGCCACGCAGGTCAACCGCCGCACCGGACGGTCGGCACGGCAACCACCGCACAGGTCAACCGCCCCGCAGGACGATCGACACAACCCGCCACGCAGGTCAACCACCGCGCAGGGCGGTGCGCGCGGCCTCGAGGGTCGTGGTGCGGTAGGCGGCGCCGAACAGGCACACGTGGACCAGCAGCGGGTGCAGCTGGTGCAGGGCGACCCGCGATCTCCACCCGGAGGCCAGCGGAGCCACCTCGTTGTAGGCGTCGCGTACCCGTTCCAGGTGGGGCAGGCCGAACAGGGCCAGCATGGCCAGGTCTGCCTCGCGGTGCCCGCCGTGCGCGGCCGGGTCGATGACCACCGCGTCCTGCGCCCGCCAGAGGACGTTGCCGCTCCACAGGTCGCCGTGGACGCGCGCGGGCTCCTCGGGTTCCCCGGCCAGGTCGGCGACGGCGTCGACCACCTTCTCGACCACGCGGCCGTCCGTCGGGGTGAGGGAGCCCTGGTCCAGGGCCTGCCGCAGGTAGGGGCGCAGCCGCTGCTCGGCGTAGAAGCGCGGCCAGTCCCGGGACGGGGTGTTGTCCATGGTCAGGGGGCCGACGTAGCCGGGCCAGTCGGCGCCGAAGCGGTCGGCGCCGGTCAGGTGCATCCCGGCGAGTTGGCGGCCGAGGCGTTCGGCGGCCTGCACGGTGGGTTCGCGTTCCTCGATCCACGGCAGGACGAGGATGCGGTCATCCCAGGCCACGACGTCGACGGCGGGCGAGCCGAAGGTCCGGCCCAGCCAGTCCAGGCCGCGCGCCTCGGCGGTGAGCACCCCGTTGGGCGGGGCGCCCCGCACCAGGGACTTGACGAACAGGCGGGTGCCGTCGGTGAGTTCTGCGTAGTAGATGTCCCAGTCGTGGCTGCTGCCGGCGCGGGCGGCGCGCCTGACGTCGCGGTCGAGCAGGACGGTGAGGCGCTCGGCCATGGTCCCGTCGACCGGGTCCCTGCGGCGGCCCTCCCCGGGTCCGTCGCCGTCGTCGCCTCCGAAGTCCCGCACGATCCGCTCCCCCCTCACCCGCGCTACCGCCTCAACCGGGTGACGAGCTCGCCGGTGAGGCCCTTGGCCGCGGACTCCACCATGTTCAGGACGGCGGTGAACCCGTCGTCGCCTCCGTAGTAGGGGTCGGGGACCTCCGGGTTGGGGCCGGTGCCGGGCGCGAAGGAGCGGAAGAGGCGGACCCGCGACATGTCGAACCCGTACTCCTCACCGTACTCGTCGACGACGCGCCGGATCTCGTCGACGTTGTCCAGGTCCATGGCGAGGAGGAGGTCCCGGTCGGCCAGGACCTCGTGGGCGAACTGGCGGGCGGTGTGGCTGGTGAGGTATCCGTGCACGCGCAGGGTGGAGGCCGCGCGCGGGTCCATGCCGCCGCCCACGTGCCAGTCGCCCGTGCCGAAGCTGTCCACCGCCACGAGATCGCTCATCCCGGCCCGTTCGAGGTCGGCGGCGAGGATCTTCTCCGCCATGGGCGAGCGGCAGATGTTGCCCAGACACACCACACTGACGCGGTAGGGACCAGCGGGATCACGCGGTTCCGGCAAGCTCATGCCCTTACCGTAACGAAAAACCGTTGCGGCCACGTGCTGTGGCTCCCGCGCGTTCGCCCGTCGGGGCGGGAACACGGCGGCGGGGAACGCCCGGGGACGGGGACGATCGGGAACGGCGGAGCGGGGAGACCACCGGCTCGCCCCCGGGACCGGCGCGGACACCGGGGGCGTGGGGGGGTTGGTGAGCGCTCCCGGTCAGGGTGTGACGCCGACCTGCCAGACGTGTCCGTCCGGGTCGGCGCACAGGGCCGTGTATCCCCAGGGCTTGTGCTCGGGTTCGGCGAGCACCTCTCCCCCCGCGCCACGGACCCGCTCGACCAGGCCGGTGACCTCCTGTTCGGTGGCCATCTCCACGCCCATGAGGCACTCGCTGGTTTCGGCGGGGGCCGGTTGGCGGCTGTCACCGAGGACCCAGCCGAAACCTCCGGCGGGGATGAGGGCCAACAGGGTGCGCTGGTCGACGCGGAACATCAGGGGTTCGGGCACGCCGTCCTCGGCGGGTTCGCCAACGGGCTCGAAACCGAGGGCGTCGCGGTAGAAGAGCATCGCACGCATACGGTCGGCGATCGGCAGACTGATGTGGAGGCCACGGGCCTTGGCGGACACAGCCGCTCCGTTCGGTCGGGGTACATGACACGGTCACCCGTACCGACCGCGGACGGGGGTGAAACTCATCGGGTGCGACCGGAGCGGCGCGCAGGGCAGCGCGAGGCGGGGAGGGTGGGTGGCCCCCCTGTATCCATGGAACCGCAGGCGGACGCGCCGCGGTAGTCCCTGTGCACGGCTGTGGAAAACCTCCGCGGAGGGCCCGCCGCGACCGCGCGAACCGTCCCTGCCGCTACCCGCACCACCCCGCGGGACGGATGGCTGCCCCGTGAGACGGGTGCGGCCCCATGAGACGGGTGCGGCCCCGCAGGACCGGCACAGCCCCGTGGGACGGGTTCGCCGCCCAGCCCCCGGACAGGCGCACCCTTAACCCTTGGGCAGGCGTACCACGCTGACGAAGAAGTCGTCGATCTGCCGGACCACCCGTATGAACTGGTCGAAGTCCACCGGCTTGGGCACGTAGGCGTTGGCGTGCAGGCGGTAGCTGCGCAGCACGTCCTCCTCGGCCTCGGAGGTGGTGAGCACCACGACGGGGATGTGCGCGAGGTCCTCGTCGTTCTTGACCTCCTCCAGCACCTCCCTGCCGTCCTTGCGGGGCAGGTTGAGGTCGAGCAGGATCAGGTGGGGACGGGGCGCGTCGGCGAACTCGCCCTCGCGACGCAGGAAGCGCAGCGCCTCGACGCCGTCGGAGACCACGTGCAGGCGGTTGCCCAGCTTGTGTTCCTCGAACGCCTCCCTGGTCATCAGGACGTCGCCGGGGTCGTCCTCGACCAGCAGCACCTCGATGGGATGCACCAACATGACCTCGCTCAAGCTTCCAGACCCCTGCTCAGGGTCCCGCGCCCCGTGACCGGGGGGAACCGTACCGCCACCGGTGTCGGGCTGGGCGGAGCGGACGCCGCCGGGCCTGTCACCCGGTTCGGCGCCGTCCTCCCCAGGGTTGTCCGTACCCGTGGGCTGTCGTGCGGCCGTCGGAGCCGAGTCCTCGGGGGTGGTCTCGGCGTCCTCCGTGCCCTCGTCCCCACTATCGACGGCGAGGGGCTCGGCGGTTCCCCTGTCGGGGGCCGGGTCCTCGTCCTCCGCGGGGTCGGCGGGCAAGGACCAGCATATGCGTGTTCCGGTCCGGCCAGAGTCCTGGTCACCTGAGGTTTCGGATTCCTCAGGGGCCGGAGGGTCGGTTTCCAGCCAGATCCGTCCCCCGTGGAACTCCACGATCTTCTTGCACATCGCCAGGCCGATGCCGGTCCCCGTGTACTTGTCCCTGGTATGCAACCGCTGGAAGATCACGAAGATGCGCTCCGCGTACTGCGGTTCGATTCCGATCCCGTTGTCGGAGCAGCAGAACACCCACTCGTCACCGCGCCGCTCGACGCTGATGTGGACCCGGGGGTCCTCCTCGCCGCGGAACTTCACGGCGTTGCCCACGAGGTTGAAGAACACCTGGGTCAGGAGGGTGCGGTCGCCCCGCACGGTCGGCATCGGGTCCCGGGTGACCTCGGCGTCGGCCTCCTCCAGACGGGTGGACAGGCTGCTCAGGGCGTCGTCCAGCGCGTCGTCGAGGGCGACCGGCGCGAAGTTCCTGACCCGGCCGACCCGGGAGAAGGCCAGCAGGTCGTTGATGAGGGTCTGCATGCGCTTGGCGCCCTCGACCGCGAAGTCGATGTAGGAGTCGGCGCGCTCGTCCAGCTGCCCCTGGTAGCGGCGCTGGAGCAGCTGGCAGAAGCTCGCCACCTTGCGCAGCGGCTCCTGGAGGTCGTGGGAGGCGACGTAGGCGAACTGCTCCAGCTCCAGGTTGGAGCGGCGCAGCTCCTCGGTCTGGTTCTCCATGAGGACGGACTGCTCCTGGAGCTTGCGCCGCGCGGAGGCGACCTCGTCCAGGTCCTGCACGATGCGCTCGCGCATGGCGTCCACGTCCCGGCCGAGCCGGACGATCTCCGGCGGGCCGTGCAGGGAGATCCGGTGGGCGTAGTAGCCCTCCGACACCTGGCGCATGTGCCCGGCCAGTTCCTCCAGGGGGCGCAGCACCCACTGCTGGAGCATCACCCACAGGAACACCGACAGGAACACCACGACCAGGCCGACCAGGACCAGCAGGGCCACGACCTGCTGGGTGGCCAGGGTCAGGCCCTCGCGGGCCTCCTTGATCTCCGCCTCCAGCTGGCTGGTGGTGGCGTCGCTGATCCGGCTGAGCTCCAGGAAGAGGATCCGGCCGCGCCGCAGCTCCTCCTGGGTGACCTCCTGGCCGCTGCTGACCTGCTCCAGGGCGGGCTCGGCGAACTCCTCGGTCCACACCCGGCCCGCGGCGAGCAGGTCGTCGACGTTGGTGGCCACCTCGGGGTTGTCCTCGGCCAGTTGGGCCAGGACGGCCTGGTTCTCCGTCAGCGTCAGCTGGCTCTCGACGTAGGGCTGGAGGAACTCGCGGTCCTGGGTGAGGATGTAGCCGCGCAGGGCGTGGTCCTGGGTGAGGTAGGCCGAGTGCGTCTGCTCGACCGCGCTCACGGCGGGCGTGAGGGAGTCGACCTGGAGCGCCAGGGACTCGCGGGCCTGGAACGCCGCCAGGGTGATGACGGACACCGCCACGACCAGGACGACGGCGACCACGGCCAGCAGGCTCGTGACGCGCCGCCGCAGGCTCCACGACTGGTGGGCCGAGCGCTTCCCCTCGCGGTTGGTGCCGTTGACGAAGTGCGTGCCGCCGATCGAGGCTCCGCCGCGCACGTCGGCGTCCGGGGCCGGCCCGGATTCCTCGGTCTCCATGGCCGTCCCCTCTCCTGTCGTCGGTGTCACTCGGGCTCTCCGTGGGTGATGAGCAGCATCGCCACGTCGTCCTGGAGCGGCCCCCCGTTGCTGCGCTCGGCCTCGTCCACCAGGCGTTCGGGCAGTCCGGCCAGGGAGGTGCCCCGTTCCAGCACGCCGGAGACCATCCGTCGCAGGCCCGCGACCTCCAGGCGCGCGGGCGGTGCGCCGTCGTAGGCGTCCACGAGGCCGTCGGTGTAGAAGAGCATGGTCGCCCCGGTGGGGAGCACGACCGTGTCGGTGTCGGTCTGCTCGACCGGGAAGACGCCCAGGGGCGGCTGCGGGGTGACGCGGGTCTCCTCGACGGCGCCGTCGCGCAGGACCATGGGCGGCGGGTGCCCCAGGACGCGGAGCCTGACCCGGTCGTCGCCGGTGTCCAGGCTGGCCATGCACAGGGTGGCGTACATCTCCTCCTGGGCCCGCTCGGTGACCAGGATGTCCTCCAGGTTGGGCAGCACCCTGTCCTCGTCGACGCCGCCCATGATCAGGGCGCGCCAGGCGATGCGCAGGCTGACGCCGAGCGCGGCCTCGTCGGGGCCGTGCCCGCTGACGTCGCCGATGATGACGTGGGTGGTGCCGTCCTTCTCGACCGCGTCGTAGAAGTCCCCGCCGACCAGGGCGCGTTTGCGGCCGGGGCGGTAGTAGGCGAGGTGTTCCAGGGGCGAGCGCTGGAGGAGGACCTGGGGCAGGAGTCCGCGTTCGAGGCGCATGTTCTCGCGGGCGCTCATGCGGGCCTCGCGCAGCTGGCGGGCGTTCTCGTCGGCGCGGCGCCGCTCCAGGGAGTAGCGCAGGCTGCGGCCGAGCAGTGAGCCGTCGACCTGGCCCTTGACGAGGTAGTCCTGGGCGCCCGCGGCCACGGCGGCGACGCCCTCGTGCTCGTCGTCGAGTCCGGTGAGGACGACGACGGCGGCCGCGGGCGCGCTCTCCAGGACCTCGCGGAGCAGGTCCAGCCCGTGGGCGTCGGGGAGGTTGAGGTCGAGCAGCACGCAGCCCCGGAAGTCCTCCAGGTGTCGGCGCGCCTCGGCGAGGGTGGGGACCCAGGTGATGTGTGTGGGCAGGGCCGTCTCGTCGAGCAGTTCCTCGGCGAGGAAGGCGTCCCCGGGGTCGTCTTCTATGAGTAGGACGTCAACCGGTTCGACAGCAGCCTCCACCCGCTCGTTCGGGACGGTGTCGTCGCCCAGGAAGGCCCCGTCGTGCGAGGCAGCATCGTTGGCGGAGGCGGCCCGTGCCGCCTCCCCGCCGATCACCGTCACGGGATCGTGCCCTGTTCTCCTGGTATCCACTCATCGCCCTTGGTCTGCCGGTTCGTGGGTGCCGTGTAGCGCCGCGTGACCCCGGGAAGCGCCCCGGGATCTCCCGGCGGTCCGGACCGCACGACACCCAAACGATAATCGCCCCGGTGACCTGTTGACCAGCGGCCGTGACGAGACACATCCGACGCCGGAGACCGGGATCACAGTCCTGTTCTCCCTGTGTGAGGGCCTGTTGGCCCGCGGTGGAGAACCCGCTGACACTTCGCCCCGATGTGCGGGCGGAACGGGCATATGCCCATGCACGAGCACATGCAGGTTGTGACGGGGGACACTTCTCGGATTTCTTCGAGCGTACCCGAGACCTCTCTGGAGAGGCGGGTGCCCCCGCAGGAGTGCGCCGGGAAGTGCGGCGGCGGGCTTCGGGACGGAGCCCGGGTCGGAGTCCGGCCCGGCCTCCGGTCGGACCTGAGGCGGGTTCCGGTGCGGCGGTGCCCCGACAGCCGCGCGCCGGGCGGTTTTTTCATGACAGGGTGTCATATCCCTCTTGACAGCAGCCTCCGTCTAAATGACATGATGTCATAAACATGCCGGACGGAAGGCGGAGAGCACCGATGAGCACAACGGCCGAGGTTTCCGCGACGCCCGCCCCCGACGCGCCCGAGGCGTTCTCCGAACGGCTCCGCGCGGCGACCTGGAGCGACCACCAGGCCGCCGAGGACCACGGGTTCACCCGGGCCCTCATGGACGGCACGCTCCCCCTGGACGGGTACACCGGCATGGTCGCCCAGCACTACTTCGCCTACGTCGCGCTGGAGGAGACCGGCCGACGACTGGCGGACGACCCCGTCGCGGGGAGGTTCCACTACCCGGAGCTGGAGCGGGTCCCCGCGCTGGTCCGCGACCTGGAGCACCTGCTCGGCGCCGACTGGCACGACAGGATCGCCCCCACCCCGGCCACCCGCACCTACGCGGCGCGCATCGAGCAGATGGCCGACCACCCCGAGGGGTTCGTCGCGCACCACTACACCCGCTACATGGGCGACGTGTCCGGCGGCCAGTTCATCCGCCGTACGGCCGCCAGGACCTACGGCCTGACCGACGCGGCCGGTGTCTCCTTCTACGTCTTCGACGCGCTGGGCAGCCTGCCCCGCTTCCGCGCCGGGTACCGGGAACGGCTCGACTCCCTGGACCTGGACGGGGCCGCCGCCGCCCGCCTGGTGGCCGAGACCCGGCTGGCCTACCAGTTCAACACCGAGGTGTTCGCCGACCTGGGCCGGATGTACGCGCCGGGGACCGGGGCGGACGCCGACGCCGCCTGAACGCTGATCGCGTGCGCCCGTCAGGGCGCCGGGGTCTGACGGGCGCGCTCCTGGTGGCGGCGGGCCTTCAGACGGTTGCCGCAGGTCCTCATCGAGCACCAGCGGGCGGTGTTGGCCCGGCTGCGGTCGAGGAGGAAGAGGCGGCACTCGCCGTTGCCGCAGGGGCGCAGCCGACCGGGCCTGCGTTCCCGGACGTCGTACCAGGCGAGTACCAGCTCCACCGCGAGCATCCGCTCGGGCGGCGCGTGGAGACGCCACCGCAGGTCCGACCCGTCGACCTCGGGGAGCCGGGAGGCCCCGGCGAGCATCCGCCGCATCTCCGCCTCGGGCACGGGGCCGCGCGTGGCGGCCTGGAGCACGCCCCTCGCCGTCCGCAGCCAGCCGATCGCCGACGCGTCATCGGGACCGCCGTGCTCCCGCGCCCAGCGCCGCGGCACGGCGTCATCGGCCCACAGGTCCCGCGGTCGGCCGTCCACCACCGGGGTGCTGTTCAGCGCTTCGAGCAGCGCTCCTTCGTCGATCATGCCGCCCACCTTCCGGACTAACCCTCTTCATCGACTTGACAGGTTACCCCGCATCCGCTCCACTGAGGGTGTCGATAACCATCAAAGCGACTTTGGAAGGTTAGTCATGACGGAGATCCGCCATCAGTACGCCACCGTGCTCGGACACCGCGTCTTCTACCGGGAGGCCGGACCCCGCGACGCGCCCGCCCTGGTGCTCCTGCACGGATTCCCCACCAGCTCGCGCATGTTCCGCCGACTGATCCCGCGGCTCGCCGACCGGTTCCGCGTCATCGCCCCCGACCACCTCGGCTTCGGCCACTCCGACGCCCCGCCCGCCGACGCGTTCGCGTACACGTTCGACGCGCTCACGGACGTCACGGAGGCGCTCCTGGCCGAACTCGGCGTCACCAGCTACGCCGTCTACGTGCAGGACTACGGCGCGCCCGTCGGGTGGCGGCTCGCGCTGCGCGCCCCGGGGGCGATCACCGCGGTGGTCACCCAGAACGGCAACGCCTACGAGGAAGGCTTCGTCCCCGAGTTCTGGGCGCCCCTGTGGGCCTACGCCGAGGACCCGGGGCCCGCGACGGAACCGGCGGTCCGCACCGCCCTCGACCTGGACGCCGTCCGCTGGCAGTACCTGCACGGGGTGGACCGCCCCGAACTGGTCGACCCCGACACCTGGACGGCCGACCACCGCGACATCAGCCGCCCCGGCAACGACCTCGTACAGCTCGCCCTCTTCCGTGACTACGCCACCAACCCGCCCCTCTACCCGCGGGTGCACGCGTACTTCCGGGAGAGCCGCGTCCCGCTCCTGGCCGTGTGGGGAGCGGAGGACCGCATCTTCGGCCCCGACGGCGCGCGCGCCTTCGCGCGCGACCTGCCGGACGCCGAGATCCGCCTGGTGCCCGGAGGCGGCCACTTCCTGCTGGAGAGCCACCTGGACGCCACGGCCGACCAGATCCGGGACTTCCTGACCCGCACGCTGTCGGCGGCTCGGGGGTGACGTCGCGCCGCGCGGGCGGAGCCGGCGGCCGGACGCGCGCGCTGGTTCGGCCCCCGCGACCGCCCTGCCACCACCGCTGCGCACGGTCACCGATCACCGCACCGGCCCGCCCCCGGCCGTGACACCATAGGAGGATGCCCAAGATCACGGCGCCGACCATCGCCGCCCACCGTGCCCGCACACGGGATCGCATCATGGACGCCGTCGACGAGCTGATCCGGACCCAGGGGATCGACCGCATCTCCATGACCGACGTGGCCAACTCCGCGGGGATCACCCGTACCGCCCTGTACAACTACTTCCCCGACAAGCCCGCGCTGCTCCTGGCCTTCACCGAGCAGGTCAACAGCGCGTTCGTCGAGCGGTACAGGCGCGAACTCCCCTCGGGCGTCTCGGCGGCGCGGCGGCTCTCGGCGTTCGTCCGCCTCCAGTTGGAGGGCATCATGGCGCATCCGCACCCGCCCGCCGCCGAACTCGGGGCCAGTCTCGGACCGGACGCCTACCAGGCGCTCGCCGCCCACGTGGCGCCCATGCAGCGCCTGCTGACCGAGATCCTGGAGGAGGGCACCGCTGCGGGCGAGTTCGACCCCCTGCCCGCCGAGCCCATCTCCCGGCTGACCCTGTCGATGGTCGGCTCCCAGCGCCTGCCCCTCGTCAGCGGTGAGATCGACCTCGACGAGACCCACGCCCTGGTCACCCGGTTCGTGCTCCGCGCCCTCGGCGTGGAGACCGAAACCGTGGACACCGTTCTTCCGCAAACCGCCACACGGAGCACCCTCCGTGGCGAGGCATGAGCAGGAAGTCATAAGGGCTGGCCCGTAACCTGCGCCACAACGTTGGCGAGGCGATATCAAGTCGCAACGGTACGGCGACATCGGTCAGAATCGGTGACCCCGCCCGCCCCTCGGGGCGGTCGCCCCTTCGACCGAGTGTGAGGCCCTCTCCGACGTGTCCCTCGTACTGATCCTCCTCGGCGCCGTCCTGGTGACGGTCGCCATGTTCAACAAGGTCCCCAGCTACGTCCCCGGACGGATCCCGGCGCCCCGCCCCGGCCGCGGCGGCTCCGTGGCCACCGCGCAGAGCCCGGCGATGGTGCGTCCCCGCGTGCGACTGGTGTCGGCCCGGCTCACCGAACCGGGCAAGGCGCTGCTCACCACGCTCGGGGGGAGCGCGCTGATCGTGGCGTTCTTCCTCACGCTGTCAGGTCTGTGAACCCGGGCCGGTCCCCGAGCGCGGACCGGCCGATCCGGCCGAGCAGCCGTGCCGGGGAGCCGTCGGCGCGTCCGGCCGGATAGCCGGGGCCGCGCGTGCTCCCGCCACCGGCCATGCGCAGCAGCAGGCCGCCCGCGGCCGTGGCCGCGAGCCCGCCCGTGATCGCGGCGGCCGCGG
>ANAW01000270.1:0-4297 GCA_000340945.1 Nocardiopsis synnemataformans DSM 44143
CGCCGGGCACCGACGACGTGCGCGGCTTCCAGCGGACGGGCTCCGCCGCGCCGCGCGGGCCGGGGACCGGGTCCGGGACCGCGAGCCGCTTGGGCACGGGGCCGCCGTAGCGCAGCTCTCCGGGGGCGTTGGCGAGCATCTCCGCGAGCAGCTTGGCGCAGGCGCGGGCGTCGCCCAGCGCGGTGTGCTGCCCGGTCGGCCAGTCGCCGCTGAGCTGGTGGGAGGCCTTGGGCAGCGAGTACCGCTCCAGCTCCACCTGGGAGCGCAGCGCGCGCAGCGTGCACAGCCCGGCCTGGCCCGTGGGCAGCCCGGCGGGCACCAGCTCCGAGGCGAGGAAGCGCTGTTCGAAGTCGAGGTTGTGGCCGACCACGACCGCTCCGGAGAGCAGTTCGGTGAGTCTGGGGGCCACCTGGGCCGCGGTCGGTGCGCCCACGGTGTCGCCCTCGCCGATGCCGTGGAACTCGCGGCCGCCCACCGGCGCGCGCGGGTCGACCAGGGTGCTGAACTCCTCGACGAGCTTGCCGTCGCCGCGCACGCGCACCACGGCGATCTCCACGATGCGCGCGCCCTCGCGCGGTTCGAGGCCGGTGGTCTCCATGTCGAGCACCGCGTACTCCAGGTCCGCCGCCCGCATGCCGACCCTGCGCCGGGTCAGCGCGCCCATCCGCAGCGTTCCCATCGTGTGCCCCACTCCTTCGTCCGTCGTGTTGAGCGGCTGTTCCACCTTGCCGCGTACCGGCAACGACCTTACTCCCCGCGTCCGACAGCGGACCCCGTGCACGTGGGAGGGACCGTTCCCGTCAACAGGACGGTCGATGGCCCCGGGCGGGTCCGCGGCCCGGGGACGGCTCCGGGAACGGCTTCGGCCGGGCCGGTTCCGCGACTGCGGGGCGAACGGAAGAAAGGGGGGTTATGTAACGTTCTCAGTCGTGTCCGCCCACAGGCGGACACTCCACGCGTACCCTGACCCGACCTCAACGGCGAGGAGAAGCCCGCATGCCCCAGAGCCCGCTGCCCGAGTACGTCCCCCTGGCGCAGGTCATCCGGTCCGGAATGCTGGAGAGCGTCCACTACGGCGCGGTCGTCGGACTGGCCGCGGACGGCCGGATCGCCTACGCGCGCGGCCCCGTGCACCAGCCCATGTTCCCGCGCTCCTCGGCCAAGCCCTTCCAGGCGCTGGCGATGCTGCGGGCGGGCGCGCCCCTGGAGGGGCCCTCGCTGGCCATCGCCGCGGGCAGCCACTCCGGTGAGGACGCGCACACCGCCGAGACCGGGCGCATCCTGGCCGCGGCCGGGCTCACCGCCGACGCCCTGGGCTGCCCCCCGGCCGCCCCAGGCGGCAAGGACGCGCGCGCCGCGTTCGTCCGCGCCGGACGCGAGCCCGAGCGCGTGCTGATGAACTGCTCCGGCAAGCACGCGGGCATGCTCGCCGCCTGCGTCGCTCAGGGGTGGAGCACCGGGGACTACCTCGAAGCCGGGCACCCCTTCCAGGTCCTGGTCCGCGAGACCATCGAGGAGCTGTGCGGGGAGCCGGTCGCGCACACCGCCGTGGACGGCTGCGGGGCGCCCCAGATGGCGGTCTCCCTGACCGGTCTGGCCCGCGGCCTGTGGCGCATGCGCACCGCCCCCGAGGGCGGCCCGGAGCGGGCCGTGGTCGAGGCGATGAGCGCCCACCCGCTGTACGTGGCGGGCAGCGACCGGATCGACACCGACCTCATGACGCGGATGCCCGGCCTGGTGGCCAAGGGCGGCGCCGACGGGGTCCTGGTGCTCAGCGCCGCCACGGGCGAGACCGTCGCCGTCAAGATCAGCGACGGGGACGCCGAGGAGCGGGCGCGTACGCTGGTCGCACTCGACGCGCTGCGGACCCTCGGTGTGGACGTCTCCCCCGTCCAGGACCGGTTGCGCGCCGACGTCCTCGGAGGTGGCGCCCCCGTCGGCGAGGTCCGCCCACTCTGACGAACCCCGTCCTCGGGGAACCACCACCGGAAGGGACACCACCGTGCGGGACACCCTCAACGGCATCGTCGTCGTCGGCGCGGGGATGGCCGGGCTGCACACGGCCGAGGCGCTGCGCGAACGCGGATACGAGGGGCGGCTGACGCTCCTGGGCGAGGAGGCGCACCGGCCCTACTCGCGCCCTCCGCTGTCCAAGGAGGTCCTGACCGGGGTGGGCATGGAGCCCGCGGGCGGCGGCCCGGGCTGGCTGGTGGGCCACCGGGCGCTGCGCCTGCGCGAGGACGAGGCCGTGGACGCGCTGGACCTGGACTTCCGTCCGGGCAGCCGGGCCGTGGGGCTGGACACCGCCGCCCGCGAGGTGCGCGTGTCCGGTCCAGGCGGCGTCCCCGGGACGGTGCGCTACGACGGCCTGGTGATCGCCACGGGCGCGCGGGCGCGCCGCCCCGCCACCGACCTGTCGGGCGTGTACGTGCTGCGCACCCTGGACGACGCCGAGGCGGTGCGGTCGGAGTTCGACTCCGGTGGCCGTCTGGTGGTGGTCGGGGCCGGTTTCGTCGGCGCCGAGGTGGCGGCCAGCGCCCGCGCGGTGGGCATGGACGTGACCCTGGTGGAGGCGGCTCCCACACCGCTGACCCGGGTCGTGGACCCGAGGATCGGCGAGGTCCTCACGGAACTGCACCGGGAGAACGGCGTCGACGTGCGCCTGGGCGTGGGCGTGGCCGGTTTCGAGGGCCGGGGCCGGGTGGAGCGGGTCCGGCTCACCGACGGCTCGGCGGTGGAGGCCTCCCTCGTGGTCGCCGGGATCGGCGTGCACCTGAACACCGAGTGGCTGCGCGGGTCCGGCGTGGAACTGCTGGCCGACGGCTCGGTGGCGTGCGACGAGTACTCCGCGGCCTCGGTGCCGAACGTGTACGCGGTCGGCGACCTGGCGAACTGGCCGCACCCGCGCTACGGCGGGCGGATCCGCTTGGAGCACTGGACCAACGCGGGTGAGCAGGGCGAGGCCGCGGCGCACAACCTGCTGGCGGGCGGCGACGGGCGCACGCCCTTCACTCCGGTGCCCTACTTCTGGTCCGACCAATACAAGATGAAGGTCCAGCTGCTGGGACAGGGCGCGCCCGCAGATCAGGTCACCTTCGTGCACGGCTCTCCGGAGGACCGAAAGTTCGTGGCCTTCCTCGGCCGGGGCGGGATGCTCACCGGTGTGCTGGGGCTGCGCTCCACCCCGAAGACCATGCGCTACCGGAGTCTGCTGGAGAAGCCGACGACGTGGGACGAGGCGTTGGCGGCCGCGGGGGTCACTCCCGCACGGTGATGGCCCTCTTGGGGCACATGCGCTCGGCCCGGCGGACGCGCTCGTGCGACGCGGCGGCGGGTTCCTCGGTGAGCAGGTAGAGGAAGTCGTCGTCGCGGACCTCGAAGACCTCCGGTGCGGCGGCCATGCACAGGGCGTTGCTCTCACACCGGTCGTAGTCGACCCCGACTCGCATCGTCACTGGACTCCTCGCGCGGAAGGCGGTGTGGCCCCCGACTCTAGCCGGGGACGGACGCGCTGTACGGGCCTGGTCGGGTGTATGTGCGCGTGTCCAGAACTTCGCTTTTGTCCATAAAACGGGCGTTGTGTGAACCGCCAGCGTGCGCGCGCTGTCCCACTGCCGACAGCACCGGGCCGTCCGGTGCCGTCGTGAAAGGGGCACACGGGTGAGTGAGGACGAGACCGCCGGGAATCCCGAGAGTCGGGTGACGGAGGAGGCCGCTTCTGGGCTGGGGCCGTCCGGGAGTTCCGCGCCGCCGGGCCCACCGGGGCAGGAGGGGCAGGAGGGGCAGGAGGGGCAGCCAAGTCAACCGGAGGCTTCAGGACAGCCACGCCTGCCGGGGCAGGCAGGAGACTCCGGGCAGCCGGAGCAAGCAGAACGGCAGGTCCAGTCGAGCCAGCCAGGCCAGCCCGAACAGCTGGGGCAGCAGAACCAGGCGAGCCAGATGGTGCAGTCGGGCCCACCGGAACAAGTGGGACCGGTGGGGCAGCAGGGTCAGATGGTGCAACCGGGCCTATCGGCACAGGTGGGGCAGCCGGGTTATCCGAGTCCTCCGGGGCAGACGGGTTATCCAGGCCCGGCGGGGCAGCCGGGATACCCGAGCCCTCCAGTGCAGACGGGGTACCCGGGGCACACGGGGCAGGTAAGGCAGCAGGGCGCTCACCCGGGGCCGCAGCAGTACGGCACGACGTTCGCGCACCTGTCACACCCGCAGCAGTACCAACAGGCGTACCACGACCCGGCCTACCGGTACCGGGAGCGGACGCGGGTGCCCCTGCCCCAAGCGCCCGCGTGGCTGCCGG
>ANAW01000271.1:0-12104 GCA_000340945.1 Nocardiopsis synnemataformans DSM 44143
CACGTTCGACCGGCCCGGGATCGGCCTGGTCATCACCGGTGTGGTCGCGGGTCTGACCGCGTTCGCCGCGCTGATGGTGCGCCCCGCCATTCCCGAGAGCGGGATGGAGGACGAGGACCGAAGCGGGAAACCGCGGCCCGAGAACTCCTCCGACACCGCTGGGAGCTCGGGGGCCGGCGTGACCGAGGGTTCCGGTGTCCCCGGTCCAGTCGCGGAGGGCAGCCCTGCCGGAGAGAGCGGAAAACCGCGGCCCGAGAACTCCTCCGACACCGCGGAGGACACCGGGGCCGCCTCCGGCCCCGAGTCCACTGAACCGGTCGCGTCCGACAGTACAACCGGGACCGACGAGGCCACCGGTGCCGCTGGTTCCACCGAGACCGAAGAGGCCACCGGTGGTCCCGGTACCACTGGAACCACCGGGAGCGATATCGGTTACCGAACCGCTCCGGGCGTCGCGGCGGCGGACTCCCGTCACACCGTCGTCACCGAGACCTTGGCGAGCACAGACACCGCCCCCTCTCCCGTCAACGCATTCCCAGAGGCAGAAGAGGCCCCCGAGGCTCACGGGACCAGCGCACCCACACAGGCAGCGGAGACGCCTGGGAGCGAAGAGGTCAACGAGATCACCGGGACTGACGAGGCCACCAGGACAGGGTCCACCGGTGCTGGCGAAACTGCCGAGACCGCTGAGGCCGCCGAGACCGTTCCAGCCGTCGCACCCTCACCTCGACCCCTCCCCCACCCCACAGCCGCACACACCACTACCCCCGCTCCCGCTCCCGCCTCTCCATCCGCCTTCGCCCCTCGGTCCACCCCCACATCCGCCCCCGCACCCACACCCGCCTCGGCGCCCGAACCCGCACCCGACCGCTACTCCTACACCTGGTCGGCGGTCTACGGCGTGCTCGCCGCCGTCCTGCTGTTCACGGCGGTGTTCCGCGACGCGGGCTGGGTGCTCTTCTGGACCCTGACCGCGTCCTTCCTCTTCGCCTCGATGGCCTTCGCCGCGCGCAACCCCGCCTCCCGCCAGGGCGCGGTGGGCGTCGTCACCGGCTCGCTCGCCCTGTTCCGCAACCTGCCCTCCACACCGCGGTTCCTGACCGCGCCGCTCCAGGGCACGCGGTCCCGCCGCCTGGTCGGGCCGGTCCTGGCCACCACGGTGGTCACGGTCGGCCTGCTGCTGGTCTTCGGCCTGCTCTTCGCCTTCGCCGACCCGGTGTTCGGCAGTTACCTGGGCCGGATGTTCACCGACTTGTTCCTGGAGAGCGACCTCAACCCGTTCGGCGACCTGTTCGCCATGGCGACGGCCATGCTCCTCACCGGCTCCGCCGTGCTGGCCGCACGCCGCCGCCACGCGCCGAGGCCAGCTCCCCACACCGCCGCCGCTGCTCACTTCCCCGAGAGCCCCTCCCCCGAGCGGTCCCCCCTGCCGGTGTGGATGTGGACGATCCCGCTCAGCGCCCTGGTCCTCCTGTTCACCGCGTTCCTCGCGGTGCAGGCCGTCGCCATGTTCGGCGGCGACGAGTACGTCCAGCGCGTCGCCGGGGTCACCTACGCGGAGTACGCACGCCAGGGCTTCTTCCAGCTGGTCGTGGTCAGCCTGCTCGTCCTGTGCGTCATCGCGGTGGTCGTGCGCGTCCTGCCCTCCGGCACCACCCGTGTCCTGCGCAACGCCCTGCTCGGGCTGCTGTGCACGCTCACCCTGGTCATCCTCGCCTCGGCGATGATGCGCCTCCAGCTGTACATCGACGCCTACGGGCTGACCCGGATGCGGGCCAGCGCCGAGGCGTGGATCGTGTGGAGCGCGGGGATGTTCGGCCTGCTGCTCGTGGCGGGCGCACTCAACACCCTGGGCCGGTCGGCGGCCTGGCTGCCCCGCGTCACGACCGCCCTGGCCGGGGTGGCCCTGGCCGCGTTCGCCTACGGCAACCCGGACCTGCGTATCGCCGAGAGCCACCAGGACCTGGACCTGACCACGGTCGACACCTGGTACCTGCGCGACCTGTCCGCCGACGCGATCCCCGGCCTGGCCGAACTGGAGGGCAACGACCGCGACTGCGCCCTGGTGGGCTTCCAGGACCTCGTGGAGGAGTCCGACGACGCCGGGTTCGCGTCATGGAACCTGTCCCGCCACCGGGGGCTCCAGCAGCTGGACGAGCTGGGCCTGTTCGAGATCGGCGGCCCGGCCGGAATGGGGTGCTCCTACGAGCGCGGCTACTAGGAAGCACGGCGGGCGCACGCCCCCGCCGCTCTCCGCACGCCCCCGGCGGACGAGGCTTCGCGTGGCCCCTACCGTGCACGGCCTTCGCCGCGTTCGTGCCCCGGCCGGACCGGCCGGGGCACGCGGGGTGCGGGGTCCTCCCCCCGCACCCCGCGTTCCGGTCAGCGCGCTGGCCCCGGACCGGCCCCCGCCCGTCCCGGGGCCGGGCCGCCCGCCCCCCGGGTTACTTCGCGAAGCGGTCGGTCGCCTCGATCAGGCGGTCCAGGATGCCGGGCTCGCTGAACGCGTGCCCGGCGTCGTCCACGATGTGGAAGTCCGCCTCCGGCCACGCCCTGTGCAGGTCGTAGGCGGTGCGGGCCGGGGTGCACACGTCGTAGCGGCCCTGCACGATCACACCGGGGATGTGCCGGATCGCCTCCGCCCCGTCGATGAGCTGGTCGGGTTCGAGGAACCCGCGGTTGACGAAGTAGTGGTTCTCGATCCGCGCGAAGGCCAGCGCGTAGTCCTCGTCCGCGTGGTGCTCGCGCAGCTCGTGGTTGGGCAGCAGGGTGACCGTGGACCCCTCCCACACGCTCCACGAGCGGGCGGCCGCCAGACGCTCCTCCCGGTCCGGCGAGTTCAGGCGGCGCGCGTAGGCGGCGATGAGGTCGCCTCGCTCCTCCTCGGGGATGGGCGCCAGGTAGGACTCCCACAGGTCCGGGAAGAGCTGGGAGGCGCCCTCCTGGCAGAACCAGCGCAGCTCGCCCTCGCGCAGGGTGAAGATGCCGCGCACGACCAGCTCGCTGACGCGCTCGGGGTGGCGCTGGGCGTAGGCCAGCGCCAGGCAGCTGCCCCAGGATCCGCCGAAGACCTGCCAGGACTCCGCGCCGATCATCTCGCGCAGCCGCTCCATGTCCCGCACCAGGGCCCAGGTGGTGTTGGTGGACAGGTCGGTGTCCATCTGGCTGGCGTGCGGGGTGGAGCGGCCGCAGTTGCGCTGGTCGAACAGCAGGATCCGGTACCGCTCCGGGTCGAAGAGCCTGCGGTGGTCGGGCGCGCATCCGCCGCCGGGGCCGCCGTGCAGGAACACCACGGGCTTGCCCGCGGGATTGCCGCACAGCTCCCAGTAGACGCGGTGTCCGTCGCCGACGTCGAGCATCCCCGAGTCGTACGGCTCGATGGGCGGGTACAAGGTACGCAAGGCGTGGACCCTTTCGTGGACGTGGTTCCTCCCCGGGGGACCCCGGCGGAGTCGGGTGCCGCGGTCGGGGGTACCCGGGCGCCCGGTGGGGGGCCGACCGGTCAGAGCCGGTCGAGGAGTTCGGCCTTCTTGGCGCTGAACTCCTCGTCGGTGAGCAGCCCCTCGGCGTGCAGCCGCCCGAGTTCGCGGATCTTGGCGAAGACCGCCTCGCTGCCGTCGTCGGCCGCCGCCGCGGTGAGCGCCGCGGGCCCCGCCTGGGCCTCCCGCGCCGCCGCGGCGTGGGCGTTGACGGTGGCGGCCATCAGCAGGGTCTCCTCGCTGCCCTTGGTCCCGTGCGAGGCGAGCGTGAAGAAGTCGTTGTCCAGCGCCGTGGCCTCGGGGATGGTCACCCCGCGCAGCACGATGCGCAGATAGCCCTCGGTGACGTCGACCGGCGGGTACCAGTGTGCGGTCTCGATCTCGGAGAGCTGGTAGTCGCGGGACTTCTCCTTCTCCTTGGCCGTGCTGGCCAGCCAGCCGTCCCACTGGAAGCGCACGCGGGTGCCGTCGAAGGAGGCCGACCCCTCGGCGGTGCGGACCTGGAGCGGGGGCCGGGCCACCAGCCCTCGGGCCACCTCGCGCGGGTCGAGTTCCCCGGTCAGGGTCTCGCGGGCGAAGCGGGCCGAGGCGGCGACCTGCTCGGAGTAGTACTCGGCGAGGAGTTCGCCCTCGTGCGGGCCGGTGATCAGCAGCGGGGTGAGCGCGTCCCGGCCGGGGGCACCCAGGAGCGCGTAGGGGTCGGTGTCCTCCACCAGCCTCAGCCGGAGCCGCCACCCGTGCTTGCGGCTGCCCCGGTCGAAGTCGACCTCGCGGACGGCGGCCAGCGGAACCGCGCAGCTGCCCAGCGACCGGAACAGGGTGGGCACCTTGCGGCCGGAGTCGAAGCGGATACGGATCGTCTCGTCGTCGATCCGCCAGGTTCCGTGGTGTCCGCGAAGTTCCTCCATGTCCACACATCCTAGAGCCAGCGGGCCCCGCGCGAGGGGGCCCCGGACGGTCGGCCGGACCGGGCGCGGAAGAGGGTTTTCCGGAACCGGGCGCCGCCCGCCCGGGGCCGCGTCGCCGACGCGGACCCCGTCCGCCGCGGCGCGGCCCCCACCGCAGGTGAGGCGTCACGGCAGCGCATCCCGGGTAGGACCAGCGGGGCACACCCGTTGCACCGCCCCGCCCGGGCGGGACCGGCGGACAGTGCGGTCGGCGCCCTGTCCCTGAACCGGAGGTCGCCACATGTCGAGAGAGACGGCAGCCGCGGGCGCGGCCGAGTTCCGCGCCGCCCGGGACCTGCTCCTGAACCTGCGCGAGGACCAGGAGAGGGCGCACCGGGAGTTCACCTGGCCCCGGTCGGACCGGTTCAACTGGGCGCTGGACTACTTCGACGAGGTGGCCGAGCGGCGCCCGGACCGGACGGCGCTGTGGATCGTGGAGGAGGACGGCGGACAGGCCAGGTACACCTACCGGCAGCTGTCGGAGCGCTCCGGCCAGGTGGCCAACTGGCTGAACAACCAGGGCGTGCACCCGGGCGACCGGATCCTGCTGATGCTCGGCAACCAGGTGGAGCTGTGGGAGACCCTGCTCGCCGCGACCAAGCTCGGCGCCGTGGTCTGCCCGACCCCCACCTCCCTGTCCGAGGGCGACCTGCTGGACCGGCTGGACCGGGGCGAGATCGCGCACGTGGTGTGCTCGGCCGCCGAGACCGAGAAGTTCGCCCCGCTGCGGGGGCACTGGACGCGCATCTGCACGGGCTACATGGAGGGGTGGCTGAACTACGCCGACTCCGAGCACGCCGGTCTGGACTTCCACCCCCCACGCCCCACCCGCCCCGACGACCCCCTGCTGCTGTACTTCACCTCCGGCACCGCCGCCCTGCCCAAGCTGGTCGTGCACACCCAGCGCTCGTACCCGGTGGGACACCTGTCGACCATGTACTGGCTGGGCGTGCGGCCGGGCGACGTCCACCTCAACGTGTCCGAGCCGGGATGGGCCAAGCACGCCTACGGCAGCGTGTTCGCCCCCTGGAACGCCGAGGCGACGGTGCTGGTCGTCAACCAGGAGCGCTTCGACGCGGCGGGGCTGCTGGACGCGGTCGTGCGCTGCGGTGTGGACACGCTGTGCGCGCCGCCGACGGTGTGGCGGATGCTGACGCGGACCGACCCCGCCGCGTGGGACGTGGGGCTGCGCGAGGCGGTGGCCGCCGGGGAGCCGCTCAACCCCGAGGTGGTGGACCGCGTGCGCGAGGCGTGGGGCGTGACCGTGCGCGACGGGTTCGGGCAGACCGAGACGACCGTGCTGCTGGGCAACGGCCCGGGCCAGGAAGTGGTGCGCGGATCGATGGGGCGCGAGATGCCGGGCTACGACGTGGTGCTGGCGGACCCGGCCACCGACGAGCCCGCCGACACCGGGCAGATCTGCGTGGACCTGGCCCGGGAGCCGGTGGGGGTGATGAAAGGCTACGCCGACAACCCCGACCTCGACCGCGAGGTGATCCGCGGGGGCCGCTACCGCACCGGTGACATCGCCAGCCGGGATTCGAACGGTTACATTACCTATATCGGCCGATCCGACGATGTGTTCAAGGCCTCAGATTACCGCATCTCACCATTCGAACTCGAAAGCGTTCTGGTCGAGCACGAATACGTGGTCGAGGCCGCCGTCGTCCCCTCGCCCGACCCGCTGCGGCTGGCGGTGGCCAAGGCGTACGTGGCCCTGGCCGAGGGGGTGGCCCCGGACGCCGAGACCGCGCGGTCGATCCTGGCCCACGCGCGCGAGCGCCTGTCGCCGCACCAGAGGGTGCGCCGCCTGGAGTTCGGCGAGTTGCCCAAGACCGTCTCCGGTAAGATCCGTCGCGTGCAGCTGCGTCGGGCCGAGGCCGAGCGCGGCACCGTCACCGACGGCGCGCGCAACCCGCGCGAGTACTGGGAGGAGGACCTCCCGGGGTCGGGGCAGTGACCGACCGGGCGCCGGAGCCGCCCCCGGCGGAAATGGCCGCGGGAACCGGGAAAATGCCGTCTCACGAAATGAGACGCTTTTCGGCGCCCGAAACCGGTGTGGTGTTTTCTGTCACGTGAACCGTGCCGGCCGACGCGACCGCGGAGCGCCGGACCGCCCGCGCTACTGTTTTCATAAGACGGTTTTCGTGGCGACAGCGGAAAACACGACAGACGGGACCCGAGGGGAACACCATGCCGAGCACGAACGACACACGGGTGGCCAGTTACAAGCCGCTCATCGCGCCCCGGGACCTGCTGGCCGAGCTTCCGCTGGGTCCCGAGCGCAGCGCCCTGGTCGAGGAGTCGCGCGCCGAGGTCAAGCGGGTGCTGGACGGTGACGACGACCGTCTGCTGGTCGTCGTGGGCCCCTGCTCCGTGCACGACCCCGAGTCCGCCATGGACTACGCCCGCCGCCTGAAGGAGCTGCTGCCCTCCCTGCGCGAGGAGCTCTGCGTCGTGATGCGCGTGTACTTCGAGAAGCCGCGCACCACCGTCGGCTGGAAGGGCCTGATCAACGACCCCGGCCTGGACGACACCTACGACGTGCACCGCGGCCTGCGCACCGCGCGCAAGCTGCTGCTGGACATCAACGCGCTCGGGCTGCCCGCCGGGACCGAGTTCCTCGACCCCATCACCCCGCAGTACATCGCCGACGTCGTCTCCTGGGGCGCGATCGGGGCGCGCACCACCGAGAGCCAGGTGCACCGCCAGCTGAGCAGCGGCCTGAGCACGCCCGTGGGCTTCAAGAACGGCACCGACGGCGACGTCCAGGTGGCCGTGGACGCGGTCGGCGCCGCCGCCGCCTCGCACACCTTCTTCGGAATCGACCCGGCCGGTGCCGGTTCGGTGGTCGTCACCGAGGGCAACCCGGACTGCCACGTCATCCTGCGCGGCGGCCGCAGCGGCCCCAACTTCGACGCCGGGCCGGTCAACGCCGCCCTGGACGTCATCGAGGGCGCCGGACTGCCCCGCCGCCTGATGATCGACGCCAGCCACGCCAACAGCGGCAAGGACCACACCCGCCAGCCCGGTGTGGCCGCCGCGATCGCCGCGCAGGTCGCCGAGGGCCAGAGGGGCGTCATCGGCGTGATGCTGGAGAGCTTCATCGTCGAGGGGGCCCAGAAGCTGGGCGACCCCGCCGCCCTGACCTACGGCCAGTCGATCACCGACAAGTGCATGGGCTGGGAGACCACCGGCGACGTGCTGGCCCAGCTGGCCGAGGCCGTGCGCCAGCGCCGCAAGGCCTAGTGGCCGGAAACGTTGCCGGTGCGACACGAGGGGTCCTAACCCCGGTGCTCTCGTACCTGTAGCGAGGTCGGGCGACCGAGGCGTGCTGTACGTACAAGAGCACGGCGAACGGGGCGGGCCCCGACGCACCTCTGTGGTCGGTACACCTGGTCGTTGTCCGCAGCAGGTCGGCCCGCTCCCGCGACCGGGGGCGGGCCGACGCGCGTCGCGGGGCCCGCGCGGCGCTCAGGCGGTGCGCTCCTCCTCGGGCAGCACCTCCAGCTCCACGAGCATCTCCCGTCCCAGGGACTCGCGCAGTTCGGCGTCCTCGTCCTCTTCCTCCAGGTCGATGCGCAGCGCGAACGTGTACAGGTCGTCGCCGCGCTCGACCCAGCCGACCCACCAGCCCGGCGCGGGGTCGGCCTCCCCGCTCCACCCGGACTTTCCGTGGAGGGCGTAGCCGTCGCCCTCCTCCAGGGCGGCGAGTTCGCGCACCGCCTCCTGGTGCGCGTCGTCCACGGGCAGCTCGTCGCGGGCCAGCCTCGCCAGGAAGGCGGTCTGCTCCATCGCGGAGATCTCCAGCGGCCCCTCCAGCCAGAACCGGTCCAGCGCGCCCGCGTCGCCCACCGACCGGTTGCCGTAGTCCAGCCGGTCCACCCAGGCCGCCATCCGCTCGTGCCCGACCCTGTGGGCCACCTCCTGGTAGACGGGGAGGCTCGAGGCGGGGAAGGCCTCGCGCAGGGCCATGTCCCGTTCCCGCCGGCCGACGGGCTGGGGCCCTCCTCCGTGGGGCACCACCTCGTCCACGTCCCCGACCGCGCCCGTCTGGAGGCCGACCAGGGTGCTGACCAGGTCGAAGGTGGACGCGGGGGCCGCGCGCTCTCGGGCCTCCTCCGGCTCCACCACGGTCGACTCGCGCTCCATCACGTCGTGGAGCACGAAGGTGCCCTCGACCCCGGCGTCGGCGAACACCGCCTCCAGGTCCTCGCGCTCGACGGCGGCCACGTCGCCCCGCGCCAGGGGCGGGGGCCCGGCCTCCGCCCCCTCCCGGGCGGGCCCGTCCGGCTCCCGCTGTCCGTCCACGGCCCCGGCGCACCCCGTGCCCGCGGCCAGGGACAGGACGCATCCGGCCGCGAGCGAGCGCGCCCCGCGCGCCGCCCTCCCGGTGTCGGTTCGCATCCGTCTCCCTCCCCCCGGTCGGTACCTCCCGCACACGCTAATCCCCGCCTCCCCGTTCCGGGGCGGAGGCGGCCGGAGTGTCGGAGACCGACGGGCGCGGGCGGCAGGCACGGACGCGGCGGGGCCGCTCACGGGCTCCGGCGGGAGCACCGGCGCCGCACCGGGCACCCTTGGGCGCCGTTCACGGCCGCTGCTAGGCTGAACGTGTTGCTGACCCCGTACGGGAGAGTGCCCGCGTATCCAGCGCGGGCCGCCGAAGGAGCAATCCCTCCCCGAAGACAACCTCTCAGGCACAGCGGACCGTACGGGCGAGACCACTCTGGAAAGCAGGGACAGCCGTCCCTCGCCGAAGGTGCAAGCCGCGCCGAGCGCGCGGCGAAGCTCTCAGGCACAGATGACAGAGGGGGAGGATGGCAACGCCACGCACGTCACGACGCCCATCCTCTCGGGAGTGCCCATGTCAGATCCCGCCTCCGCGCCGCGCGCGACAGCGCTGCGCGAGATCCACGAGAAGGCCGGCGCCACCCTCGTCGACTTCGCCGGGTGGCTCATGCCGCTGCGCTACGGCAGCGAGACCGCCGAGCACCGGGCGGTCCGCGAGGCCGCGGGCCTGTTCGACCTCTCCCACATGGGCGAGATCCGCCTGACCGGCCTGCAGGCCGCCCAGGCCCTCGACCACGCACTGGTCGGCCACCTGTCCCAGGTCAAGGTGGGACGCGCCCGGTACTCCATGATCACCGCCGAGGACGGCGGTGTCCTGGACGACCTCATCGTCTACCGGCTGCGCGAGGACGAGTACCTCGTCGTGGCCAACGCCGCCAACACCGCGGTCGTCGCCCCGGCCCTGGCCGAGCGGGCCGCGGGCTTCGACGTCGAGGTCCGCGACGAGTCGGCCGAGTACGCGCTGATCGCCGTCCAGGGACCCCGCGCCGTCGACGTCCTGGCGCCGCTGACCGACGCCGACCTGGACGGCATCCGCTACTACGCCGGGTACGAGCACACCGTCGCCGGTGAGCCCGTCCTGCTCGCCCGCACCGGCTACACCGGCGAGGACGGCTTCGAGATCTTCGTCAGCCCCGCGGAGAAGGCTCCCGGGGTCTGGGAGGCCCTCATGGCCGAGGGCGAGCGCCACGGCCTCGTCCCCGCCGGGCTCTCCGCGCGCGACACCCTGCGCATGGAGGCCGGGATGCCCCTGTACGGGCAGGAGCTGACCGCCGACCTCACCCCCTTCGACGCCGGTCTGGGCCGGGTCGTGAAGTTCGACAAGGGCGACTTCGTGGGCCGCGCGGCCCTGGAGGAGGCCTCCCGCTCCTCCCGTCCCCGCCGCCTCATCGGCCTCGTCGCGCGCGGGCGCCGCCCGCTGCGCCAGGGCCAGGAGGTCCTGCGCGACGGCACCTCCGTCGGAACCATCACCAGCGGCGCGCCCTCGCCCACCCTGGGCCGCCCCATCGCCATGGCCTACGTGGACGGCGACCTCGACACCTCGACCGGCGCGTTCACCGTGGACGTGCGCGGGCGGGGCGAGGACGTCGACGTGGTCGAACTGCCGTTCTACAAGCGGCAGTCGTAGGAGCAGGGGCCTTCACACCCCGAAGGCCCGAACGCCCCGCGCGGCGGGATCCCCCCACAGGGGACCGGCACGCACGGGGCGCGACCGGGCGTAGGCCGGGCCGGGCAGCCGTACGGGCGCGCGGCAGGAAAATGGAACACCTCCAAGGAGAGTTGAAGTGAGCGTTCCCACGGAGCTGGGTTACACCGCCAAACACGAGTGGGTCGTGGTCGAGGACGGGATCGCCACCGTCGGGATCACCTCGTTCGCCGCCGAGTCCCTGGGCGACATCGTCTACGTCGAGGTGCCCGAGGTCGGCAGCACGGTGTCCGCGGACGAGACGTGCGGCGAGGTGGAGTCCACCAAGTCCGTCAGCGACGTCTACTCGCCCGTGAGCGGTGAGGTCGTCGAGGTCAACGCGACCCTGGAGAACGAGCCCGAGACCATCAACTCCTCACCCTTCGAGGACGGTTGGCTGTTCAGGGCCCGGATCTCCGAGGAGCCCTCCGACCTTCTCTCCGCCGAGGAGTACACCAAGCTGACCGAAGGCGAGGAGTAGGCCCCCGATGGCTACTGACAACACGCTCAACCAGACACTGGGCGAACTGGACCCCGAGGTGGCGGCCGCGGTCGACGCGGAGCTGGCCCGCCAGCGCGACACCCTGGAGATGATCGCCTCGGAGAACTTCGCCCCCCAGGCGGTGATCGAGGCGCAGGGCACCGTCCTGACCAACAAGTACGCGGAGGGCTACCCGGGCCGCCGCTACTACGGCGGGGGGGGGGGCGGNGAGCACGTCGACGTCGTCGAGCAGCTCGCCATCGACCGCGCCAAGGCGCTGTTCGGCGCCGAGCACGCGAACGTGCAGCCGCACTCGGGCGCGCAGGCCAACACGGCCGTGTACTTCGCGCTGCTCAAGCCGGGTGACACCATCCTGGGCCTGGACCTGGCCCACGGCGGCCACCTGACCCACGGCATGAAGATCAACTACTCCGGCAAGATCCTCAACGCGGTGGCCTACCACGTGCGCGACGAGGACGGCACCGTCGACTACGACGAGGTCGAGGCGCTCGCCGAGGAGCACCGGCCCAAGATGATCGTCGCCGGGTGGTCGGCCTACCCGCGCCAGCTGGACTTCGCCCGCTTCCGCAAGATCGCCGACGCGGTCGGCGCGCTCCTGATGGTGGACATGGCGCACTTCGCCGGTCTGGTCGCGGCGGGGCTGCACCCCAACCCGGTACCGCACGCCGACGTGGTCACCACGACCACGCACAAGACCCTGGGCGGCCCGCGCGGCGGCATGATCCTGTCCAAGGCGGAGCTGGGCAAGAAGATCAACTCCGCGGTGTTCCCCGGCATGCAGGGCGGACCGCTGGAGCACGTGATCGCGGCCAAGGCCGTGGCCCTCAAGGTCGCCGCGGGCGAGGAGTTCGCCGACCGGCAGCGCCGCACGATCTCGGGCGCCAGGCTGCTCGCCGAGCGGCTGACGCGGCCGGACGCCGCCGGGGTCGGCGTGAAGGTGCTCTCGGGGGGCACGGACGTGCACCTGGTCCTGGTGGACCTGGTGAACTCCGAGCTCAACGGCCAGGAGGCCGAGGACCGCCTGCACTCGATCGGGATCACGGTCAACCGCAACGCGGTGCCCAACGACCCGCGTCCGCCGATGGTCACCTCCGGCCTGCGGATCGGCACCCCGGCGCTGGCCACCCGCGGGTTTGGCGACC
>ANAW01000272.1:0-40332 GCA_000340945.1 Nocardiopsis synnemataformans DSM 44143
GCGGATCGGCACCCCGGCGCTGGCCACCCGCGGTTTCGGCGACGAGGACTTCGCCGAGGTCGCGGACGTCATCGCCGAGGCGCTCAAGCCGGAGTTCGACGAGGCCGCGCTGCGCGGCCGGGTCCAGGCGCTGACCGCCAGGTACCCGCTCTACCCGAACCTGTAGAGCCCCGCCGTGCGGGGCCGCCCGGCCCCGCACGGCACCCTCATGCCCCGGGCCCTGTACTCAACGAGGAGGACAGCCATGGCCATCAGCGTGTTCGACCTGTTCAAGATCGGAATCGGACCGTCCAGCTCGCACACGGTCGGGCCGATGAAGGCCGCGCGCACGTTCGTGGCCGGACTGCGCGAGGAGGGCCTGCTCGACGGCGTGGCCCACGTGCGCGCGGAGCTGTACGGCTCCCTGGCGCTCACCGGCAAGGGGCACGGCAGTGACCGGGCGGTGGTCCTGGGACTGATGGGGCACACCCCCGAGCACGTGGACGTGGACGCGGTACCCGAGCTGGTGGAGCGGGTGCGCGAGGAGCGGACCCTCTGCCTGGGCGGGCCCGAGGGGCCGCCGGTGGCCTTCGACCCGGCCGTGGACGTGGACTTCCGCCGCAGGGAGAGCCTGCCCGACCACCCCAACGGGATGCGGTTCGTGGCGCTGGACTCCTCCGGCGCCGAGCTGGCGGCGAAGGTGTACTACTCGGTGGGCGGCGGGTTCGTCGTGGACGAGCGCGCGGCGGGCGCGGACCGGATCAAGGCCGACGACACCGAGGTGCCCCACCCCTTCGACAGCGCCGAGGAACTGCTGGGGATCTGCGCCGACACCGGGATGTCGATCAGCGCGGTGATGCTCGCCAACGAGCGTGCGTTCGGGCGCTCCCCCGCGCAGGTGCGCGCCGAGCTGCTCGTGCTGTGGGAGGCGATGCGCCAGTGCGTGCGCCGCGGGGTGACCACCGAGGGCAGCCTGCCCGGCGGGCTGAAGGTGCCCCGGCGGGCGCACCGCCTGTACCGGCAGCTCGGCGGCAACTGCGACGAGTCGGGCCTGCTGGCGCCGACGGGGGTGGACTCCGACCCCATGCGCGGCAGCGACTGGATCACGCTCTACGCGCTGGCCGTGAACGAGGAGAACGCCGCGGGCGGCCGCGTGGTGACCGCGCCGACCAACGGGGCGGCGGGCATCGTGCCCGCCGTGCTGCACTACTACCTGCACTTCAGCCCGGGCGCGGGCGACGAGGGCGTGGTGCGCTTCCTGCTGACCGCGGGGGCCGTGGGCATCCTGTTCAAGCAGAACGCGTCGATCTCGGGCGCCGAGGTGGGCTGCCAGGGCGAGGTGGGCTCGGCCTCCTCGATGGCCGCCGCCGGGCTGGCCGAGGTGCTGGGCGGCACCCCCGCCCAGGTGGAGAACGCCGCCGAGATCGCCATGGAGCACAACCTGGGGCTGACCTGCGACCCCATCGGCGGCCTGGTGCAGGTGCCGTGCATCGAGCGCAACGCGCTGGCCTCGGTCAAGGCGATCAGCGCCGCGCGCATCGCACTGCGCGGCGACGGCAGCCACTTCGTGTCGCTGGACAAGGTCATCCGGACCATGCGCGACACGGGCCGCGACATGATGGACAAGTACAAGGAGACCTCGCGCGGCGGCCTGGCCGTCAACGTCATCGAGTGCTGAGGGGCCATCCCGCGAGAGCGCGCGGGCGGCGGGGTCACGGCCGCAAGGAGCGCAGGTAGGCGTCGCGGTCGAGGCCGTCGGGCACGAGCACGCTGAGGCGGTAGGTGGTGGGGGAGAAACCGCGTCCGCACAGGAGGTCGACGCGCAGGTCCTCTTCGCCGAACCGGACCGCTCCCCCTCCCGCGCGCCGACGGTAGGCGCGCCACTCCGCCTCGTCGGTGGTCTCGAAGAGCACCTCCCAGCGGCCCCGCGCCTGCCGTGCCGCCCCGGCCTCGGCACGGCGTGCCTCGCGTTCGCGTCTGCGTCTTTGACCCGGCATGCGCCCATCCTAGAACCGCTCCCGGTCGGGCGCGGTCCCCGTGCGTGTCAGGCGTCGGTCCCGGTGGGCGCGGGCGCCTCGGCCGCGGCCACCCGCTCCGGGTCGGGGGCCCTGGTGACCAGGCTGGCCACGACGAGCGCGACCAGGGCGGCGGGCAGGGCGACGATGACCCCGTTGAGGCCGCCCGGGGTCCCGGCGACCTGCCACCCGATGGTGGTGGCCGCGCCGACCACCAGGGCCGCGACGGCGCCCGCCGTGGTCGCGCGCTTCCAGAACAGCACCGACAGGACCACCGGGGTGATCGCGGCGCCGTAGACCGTGTAGGAGTACATCTGCAACTCCAGCACGGTCGGGAAGAACAGGCTCAGCGCGAGGCCCGCGAGCGCGATGCCCAGGACCGACAGGCGCTGGACCACGAGCTTGCGGCGCTCGTCCGCGTTGTTCCCGGCGAAGCGGGCGTACAGGTCGTAGGCGACGTTGGAGGCGCAGGAGAGCATGTACGAGGACCCGGTCGTGATGACGAAGGCGACCGCACCGGCCAGGATCAGGCCGCCCAGCACCGCCGGGAGGTAGCCCTCGGAGGCCAGGCTCAGCACGGCCATGTCGCCGTTGATGCCGGGCATGAGGATGGCGGCGCAGGTGGCGAGCAGGACGACGGGCACGAAGACGAAGAAGCTGCCCACGAACATGCCGAGGGTCGAGGAGCGCGCCTCGCGCTCGTCCTTGGCCGCGGCCAGGCGCTGGTACATGTTCTGGTCGGCGAGCAGCAGCAGGAAGAGCGGCAGGAAGTAGCCGAGGAGCTGCAGGGCGGTGAGCCCGCCGCTGAAGGTGGTCGCCTGCTCGGGCAGACCCTCCCAGTAGGCGCCGGGGCCGCCGATCGCGGCGAACACCAGCGGCACCGACACGAACAGGCTGAGCAGGATGAGGATGGCCGACACGAAGTCGGTGTAGGCGACCGAGAACAGGCCGCCGGCGACGGTCAGCAGCGTCACGACGACCGCGATGAGCACCGTGCCCTGGGTGGCGGACAGCGGCGTGACCAGGCTGACGACGTACCCGCCGCCGACGAACTGCGAGGCGGTCAGCCCCAGGAAGGCGATGGTGGTGACCACGGCGGCGACGGTGCGCACGCCGATGCCGAAGCGCACCTCCAGCAGTTCGGGGATGGTGTGCCGGGACGCCCGGCGGATCCGGCGGGCCGCCAGGAGCAGGACCAGGATGCCCAGCGGCGTTCCCGCGAAGAAGACCATGCCCGCCATGGGGCCGTAGGTGTAGGCGAAGTTGGCGCCGCCGATGATGGTCCCCGAGCCGACCCAGGTGACCAGCATGGTGGCGATCATGACGGGGCGGGGGAGGCTGCGACCGGCGAACAGGAAGTCGTCGCCGCCGCGCAGCCTGCCCGAGCGCACGAAGTAGAGGGCGATCCCGAGCATGGCCAGGATGTACACGGCGAGAATCACGAGATGGGTCGTCTGCATGGGCCACCTTCGCGGCGAGGTTCGGGATCAGGGGACGTGCACGGCGGGGACCGCCCAGCGGAGGCGGTCCGACCGGGCCATGTAAGCAGCCCCACCGCGTGAAGTGCAACACTTATTGCATTGAACGTGACCCTGATCACGTCACGGTGCTGTCACCGCGTCGTTCCGGGCCGTTTCCCCCGGCGCCGCTCAGAAGAGCTCCGAGCTCTCCCAGAGCCGCTCGGTGTCGCGCACGGCCGCCAGCACCGCGTCCCCGCCGACGCGGGCCAGCTCGGCCAGCACCGCGTGGACGACCGCCATCGCCGGGGTGAGCGAGGGGAACATGCCCACGCCCTCGCTGGGCACCAGGAGCACGTGTGCCGCCCCCTCCACCAGCGGGGAGTCCCTGCGGTCGGTGATCACCGCGACCGGCACCGACCGCTCACGGGCCACCCGCGCCGCCGACCGCAGCGCCACCGGCAGCCGCCACAGGTCGCACGCCAGCAGCAGGTCGCCGGGGCCCATCCGCGCCAGCGCGCTGACCAGGCCGGTGCCCCCCAGCTCCAGGCGCTCCACGTCGTATCCCATGATCCCCGCGGCGTGCGCGAGCTGCACGCCCGGCGCCGCGAAGGTCCCCGAGCCCACCACCCGCGTCCGGCGCGCCCCGTGCACCGCGCCGGCCAGGGCGCGCACCCGGGCGGGGTCCAGGGTCCGCTCCAGGTCGCGCAGCCCCTCGCGGTCGGCGCGGAAGGCCTCGCGCACGGGGTCGGCGTCGGCCCCGGCGTGCTCGGCCAGGACCTCTCCTGCGCTGAGCGAGGCCAGGTAGCGCGAACGCAGCTCGACGCGCAGGGCGGGCCAGCCGGTGAACCCGAGGGCCTGCGCCGCCCGCACGACCGTGGCGACGTTGACCCCGGCCCGCTCGGCGAGCTCGGCGGTGCTCGCGTAGGAGGCGAACCTCGGTTCGTCCCGCAGCACCCTGACCACGCGCTCGGCCGCGCGTCCCAGGCGTCCGCCGCCGAGCGCGGCCTCGATCCAGTCCGCCATCACCCCTCCGTCCCGGCGCCCCGGACCGCGCCGCACCCCCAAGCGATACCACCCCCGCGAGTGGCCCCCCACCGTGATGCAACATATATTGCAACAACGCGAACCCCGACGGAGGTATCCATGACCCGCCAGTCAGAACCGCACACCCTCTTCACGGGAGCCGGACTGCTCGACCCCGAGGCGGGGACGCGGACCCCCGGCTCCTGGCTCCTCGTGCGGGACGGCCTCGTCGCGGGCAGCGGCCAGGGGACCCCGCCCGAGGTGGGCCCGCGGGTGCGGACCGTGGACCTGGCGGGGGCCACCCTCATGCCGGGCCTGATCGACGCCCACGTGCACCCGACCGCCTTCAGCGCCGACCTCGGCGCCGCGATGGACGAGTCGCCCGCCTACGTCGCCAGCTACGCGGGCCGTTCCCTGGGCGCCATGCTCAGGCGCGGCTTCACCACCGTCCGCGACGTCGCCGGGGGCGACTGGGGACTGGCCAGGGCGGTCGAGGAGGGGCTCGTCGACGGGCCCCGGCTCATGTTCGGCGGCAAGGCGCTGTCGCAGACCGGCGGCCACGGCGACTTCCGCTCGCCCGGACGCCAGGGCAACGACACCCACGCCTGCTGCCCCGGGGCGGGCATCGTCTGCGACGGACCCGTGGAGTTCCGCCGCGCAGCCCGCGAGCAGCTGCGCACCGGCGCCCACCACCTCAAGATCATGCTCTCGGGCGGCGTGGCCTCCCCCACCGACCGCATCGACTCCACCCAGTCCTCCGAGGACGAGATCCGGGCCGTGGTGGAGGAGGCCGAGGCGGCCAACCGCTACGTGACCGGCCACGCCTACACCGCCCGCGCCGTCAACCGCGGGCTGCGGCTCGGCGTGCGCTGCATCGAGCACGGCAACCTCATCGACGAGAGCAGCGTCGAGCTGTTCCTGGAGCACGACGCCTACCTGGTGCCCACCCTCGTCACCTACCAGGAGCTCTCCCGGCAGGGGGCCGCCAACGGGCTGCCCGCGGCCAGCCAGGCCAAGGTGGACACCGTGCTCGACCGGGGGCTGGACGCCCTGCGCATGGCCCACGAGGCCGGGGTGAACCTGGTCTTCGGCAGCGACCTGCTCGGCGGCATGCAGGACCGCCAGAGCCAGGAGTTCGCCATCCGCGGCCGGGTCCAGCCCGCCGCGGACGTGCTGCGCGCCGCCACCGTCAACGCCGCCCGGCTGCTGGGGCTGGAGGGGGTCGTCGGCACCCTGCGCGACGGGGCGCGGGCCGACCTCGTGGTGGTCGACGGCGACCCGCTCGCCGACATCGGGGTCCTGGCCTCGCCGGAGACGAACGTGCGCACCGTGCTGCGCGACGGCCGGGTCCGCCACGAGCGCGACGCCGTGCGCTGACGCGGCCGGTGGGTGCGGGCCCCGGGGCCCGCGCCCACCGCCGCTCAGGAGATGGTGGCGGTCGCGTCCATGTACAGGAACTCCCACAGGTGGCCGTCGAGGTCGGCGAAGGAGCGCGAGTACATGCCGGTGTGCTCGGTGGTCCTGGCGTGGGACGCCCCGGCCACGGCGGCGGCCTCCGCGATCCGGTCCACGTCCTCGCGGCTGTCGGCGCTCAGGCAGGTGATCACCTCCGCGCCCGCGGAGGTGTCGGCTGTCCCGGAGGGCGTGAACTCCGCGAAGAAGGGTTCGGACAGGAACAGGACGCGCGAGTCGTCGCTGACGACCATGCACAGGGCCCTGTCGTCGGAGAAGGCCTCGTCGTAGCCGAAGCCCAGCGCGCTGAAGAACTCGCGGGTGGCGTCGACGCTCTTGACCGGCAGATTCACGAAGGTCGTTCGAGTCATGTGGCGAAGCTAACAGCGGGCGCCGACAATCCGCGGCACCGGCTCAGGCCAGGCTGCGCCGCGGGTTCTTGGCCGGCGCCGTCATCGACATCCGCACGACGGCCGGCACCTGCTCCAGGTCCAGCGCCCGGCGCAGGTTCGCCAGCGCCTCCGAGCTCACCCGCCGCCACACCCCGGCCACGTCCGCGTCGTCGTCCAGGGTCAGCGCCAGCCGCAGGTGCGGCGCCTCGGCGGACTCGGTCAGCCGTGCGCGGGCGCGGCGCACGCCCGGGTAGTCGGCGACCTCCTGCTCCAGGGCCCCGCGCGCCACGTTCTCGGACATCTCCAACCGCCCCTGGTCACCGCGCTCCAGGACCAGGCGCCCCACCGTGTCGTTGAGCCCCTGGCCCATCAGCCAGCGCAGGGCCAGGAAACCGGCGACGAAGGCCACCGCGACCACCGCGTAGGGCACCCACTGCTGGTCGAGCGCCTCCCGGACCCCGGGGCCGAGCAGGACGCTGTCGGCCGCTCCCCCGCCGAACAGGCCGCGTCCCGCGGCCAGCGACGCCAGTCCGGCGACGAGCAGCACCGCGCCCACGACCGCCAGCCCCCACCGGTTCCCCCGCGCCGACCTGCGCGACCTGTCACCAGCCATGGTCAACCCTCCGCGTACCGCACGTGGGTGGCGATCCGCATGCTGCGCAGCGGCGCCAGCTCCTCCAACCGCCGCTCCACGGCCGCGGTCACCTCGGCGGGCAGCCCCGCCGACCTGCGCATCCCGGTGCGCGCGTGCACCCGGATCCTGTTGCCGCGCACCGTCACGTGCACGCCGTCGACGCCGCTGACGTCCTCGGCCGCGGCGGCCACCGCCCGGCGCAGCGCGGGCCGGGTCAGCCCCACCACCAGGGCGGGGTCGTCGGTGCGCAGCGCCGTCCAGCGCCCCCGGCCGGGGGTCAGGGCGGCCACGATCAGGGCCAGGCCGATCAGCGCCAGGACCGCCGAGGCGATCTGCACCGACGGCATCGACCAGGTCGTGGTCGCCGCGTACCCGCTGGCCGCGCCGACCGGGATCAGCCCCAGCGGGCTCCCCGCCAGGGCCGAGATCACCTCGGCGGCGGCCACGATGGCCACGAGGAGGATCACGAAGCCCGTGATCACCGCGGGCCAGGACCGCCGCGGACGGAACGTGTGGACGGCCACGCGCCTGGCCCGGCGGTCGACGCCCTGGTCCGGGCGTCCGAGCACCTCTTCCACGGTGGTCATGTCAGCGCACCAACTCCGCGATCTCGATGTCGATGTGGTGGACCCGCTTTCCGGTGATCCGCTCGATCCGCTGCCCCACGTGCCCGCGCACCCGTGCCGCGACCTCGCGCACGGAGTGCGGGTAGTGGACGCCGATCCGCAGCCTGAGCAGCACGACCTCGCCGCTCACCCGGGCCCGCGCCGTGCGCGACCGGGTGGGAAGGGCGCCGGGCACCTCGCGGACCGCCCGCGCGGCCGCCTTCTCGACCACACCGGGTTCGATGACGGTGCGGCCGCCGGGGTCGCGGCCTCCCCCGCCCCCGGTCCGCTCCCGGGCGACCTCGTCGCCCGGGCGTTCCCTCTGTCGGGGAACCGTACTGGTCCGCACTCCGGCCACGTCCGCTCCCTCACATCTCAGGCGGAGCGCCGCGAGAACATCGCGGTGAGGTCGATCTCGCCCTCCATCGCCCGACCGGCGACGAACCCCGCGAGCCCCAGGATCAGGACCAGCGCGAAGGCCGTGAACCCGCCGAACGCGGCGGACAGACCCAGTACCGTCCCGTAGGACAGTCCGACGATGGGCCACATGGCTTCCCCCTCTTGTCCAGCGCCCGATACTGCCTGCTCAACCGCCCGTCCGCGCGCCGTCCCTCAGCCCCGCGACCACGTCCTCCACGGACACGTGGACGGTACGGCCCCCCGCGATCGGGGTCAGGTCGCGGCGCAGCTCGGCGGCGATCTCCGGCAGGGGCCGCCCGAACCGGACCACGACGCCGACCTCGACGCTGTCGGCGCGTACCGCCACCCCGAGGACCCGCCCTCCGGGGACGGGCGTGGTCAGCGTGCCGAATCCCCCCGAGGACAGCTCCACCACGTCCGGGAAGCGCTCGGCCTCCTCCACCAGGCGCCGGGCGACCTCGCCCGGATCCTCGTCGGCGGCCGCCATCACTGGACCCGGGGCGCGGACTCGCCGTCGTCCTCGCCGCGGTCGTCGTCGGGCAGGTGGATGTCGTCCACCCTGATGTTGATCTCGGTGACCTCCAGCCCGGTCATGCGCTCCACCGCCGAGGTGACGTTGCGGCGCACGGCCGCGGCCAGGTCCTGGATGGCGGCGCCGTACTCGACGACCAGGTCGATGTCGACGGCGGCCTGGCGCTCGCCCACCTCGACCGAGACGCCCCGCGAGACCGAACCGCTGTCGCTGCTGCGGGTCACGGCGTCCCTGACGGCGCCGACCGCACGCGCGGTCCCGCCGCCCATGGCGTGCACGCCGCCGATCTCGCGCGCGGCCATTCCGGCGATCTTGGCGACCACGCCGTCCGCGATCTGGGTGCGTCCGCCCTCCTCGCGCGAGGAGTCCCCCCGGTTCGTCCGGCCCGACTCGCGGGCTCCCGGCACCTTGGTCTCGGTCCTCATGTCCGTCACTGGGTCCCCCTACGCAGTGTGCGGGCCGCACGGGCGGTCTCGGCGCCCGAAGGCGTCCCCGGACCGCTCCCCGCGCCTTCCCGGCGGATGTGCCCTCCCAGAGGGCCGGACCGAAACCCGGGCCCGTGTCATGGCCGGAAGGATGTCGAACTGATCACACCATATACATACACACTGTATCCGACAAAGCACTGTGAGTAATTTTTCCTGGTCGGAACGGGCAACGTCAGCCCCATCCCCGACCCAAAACAGCGTCGGGGGCCCGACCGGGACAGGAAAACGCACGGGGGCGCCCGCAGGCGCCCCCGTGCGCGAACCGCTCCCCGCCGACGCGCGGCGGGCGTCCGGCTCAGCCGAAGATGACCGTCTTGTCCCCGTTGAGCAGTACGCGGCGCTGCGCGTGCCAGTTGACCGCGCGCGCCAGCGCCACCGACTCCAGGTCCCGGCCGATCGCCGTGAGCTGCTCCGGGCTGTGCGTGTGGTCCACCCGGGACACCTCCTGCTCGATGATCGGGCCCTCGTCGAGGTCGGCGGTGACGTAGTGGGCGGTCGCGCCGATCAGCTTCACACCGCGCGCGTGCGCCTGGTGGTAGGGCCGGGCGCCCTTGAAGCTGGGCAGGAAGGAGTGGTGGATGTTGATGATCCGGCCGGACATCTTGGTGCACAGCTGCTCAGAGAGCACCTGCATGTAGCGCGCCAGGACCACCAGGTCCACGTCGTAGGAGTCGACCAGCTCCAGCAGGCGCGCCTCCTGCTCCTTCTTACTCCCGGCCGTGACCGGCAGGTGGTGGAAGTCCACGCCGTAGGAGTCGGCCAGGAACCCCAGGTCGGGGTGGTTGGAGACCACGGCGGCGATGTCCGCGTCCAGCAGGCCGCTGCGCTGGCGGTAGAGCAGGTCGTTGAGGCAGTGGCCGAACTTGGACACCATCACGATCATGCGCGGGCGCACGTCGCGGGGCTTGAGGGTCCACTCCACGAACGCGTCGCCGCCCCCGCCGCCGAAGTCGCCCGCGAGCGCCGCGAAGGCGCTGCGCAGAACGTCCTCCCCCGCTGCCTCCCCCGCCACGCCGTCGCCGCCCCGCTCGGCCACGAACTGCATCCGCAGGAAGAAGCGTCCCGTGTAGTGGTCGCCGTACTGCTGACTCTCGGTGATGTTGCAACCGTGGTCGGACAGCAGGTTGGCCACAGCCGCGACGATGCCCCGGCTGTCGGGGCACGAAAGGGTCAGAACGTACTCACGCTCACTCATGGAAAGAACCACTCCCGGGGTCGGACGGCTGATCAGCCGTGACACCCCAGGGTATCGCCCCCGCGGCACCAGGGCCCGGTTACCGCGAAGCCGTCCGCGGACCGCCCGCCGCACGGGTACCGCGTCCCCTTTTCCGCCGAGAATATGAAAGACATTCATGTTCTGGCATGCTCAGGACATGACAAGTCTGCGCGAAACGTACGAGGCCGCCACACGCGGACTCGAAGCCCCCTTCGCCCTCGTCGACATCGCCGCCCTGCGCGCCAACGCGGCCGACCTCACCCGCCGCGCCCACGGCAGGCCCATCCGGGTCGCCAGCAAGTCCGTGCGCAGCCGCGAGCTGCTGCGCACCGTCCTCGCCCTGCCCGGCTACGCGGGCGTCATGGCCTTCACCCTGCCCGAGGCCCTCTGGCTGGCCACCGGCGACCGCCCCCTCAGCGACGACGTCCTCGTCGCCTACCCCACCGTCGACCGCCAGGCCCTGGCCAGGCTCGTGCGCGACCCCCGCGCCGCCCGCGCGATCACCCTGATGGTGGACGACACCGCGCACCTGGACCTGATCGGCGCCGCCGTCGCCGACGCCGCCGCATCCCGCGGCCCCGACGCCCCGCCGGTCCGGGTGTGCCTGGACGTGGACACCAGCTGGCAGCCCGTGGGGCCGCGCCTGCGCGTGGGCACCTACCGCTCCCCCGTGCGCACCCCTGCCCAGGCCGCCGCGTTCGCCCGCGCCGTCGCGGTCCGCCCCGGACTGGAGCTGGACGGGATCATGGCCTACGAGGGCCAGATCGCCGGGGTGGGCGACGCCCCGCCCGGCAGGCCGCTCTACGGCGGCCTCCTGCGCGCCGTCCAGCGCCGCTCGGCCGTGGAGCTGGCCAAGCGCCGGGCCGCCATCGTGCACGCCGTCAGGGAGGTCGCCGACCTGCGCTTCGTCAACGGCGGGGGCACCGGCAGCCTGCACACCACCGGACGGGAGAAGGCCGTGACCGAGCTGGCGGCGGGCTCGGGGCTCTACCACCCGCACCTGTTCGACCACTACCGCTCCTTCGGCGGACGCCCCGCCGCCCTGTTCGCGCTCCCCGTCGTGCGCCGCCCCGGACCGGGCGTGGCCACCGCCCTCGGCGGCGGCTACCCCGCCTCGGGGCCCGTGAACGCCCACCGCGCCCCGCTCCCCCACCTGCCCGCCGGGCTCTCCTACAGCGCCAACGAGGGCGCGGGCGAGGTGCAGACGCCCCTGCTCGGCGCCGCGGCCGACGGCCTGTCCGTCGGCGACCGGGTGTGGATGCGCCACGCCAAGGCCGGAGAGCTGTGCGAGCGCTTCGACACCCTGCACCTGGTGGACTCCGACACCGGGGAGTACGCGGGCGCCGTGCCCACCTACCGGGGCGAGGGCCAGACCTTCCTGTAGGCGGCGCCCCCGGGGCCCGCGCCCGGCTCCGGCCCGCGCCGGACGCCGCCCTCAGCGCCTCCGCGAGTCCGCGGACACCCGGCCCGGCCCATCGCGACGGGCGCCGCACACGCGGAGGGGCCCGCGCCCGCGCGGACCCCTCCGACCGTGTGCCAGTCCGGCACTACTTCCTCCTGCGGTGCACCGCCCAGGCCACCACGCCCACGGCGACGACCGCTCCGACGCCGACCGCGAGCAGCAGCGCCTCCGGGGGGAGCTGGCCGCGCGACTGGTAGGTGGTCACGACGTGGCCGTCGCCCTTGACGACGATGCTGCCCTCCTCGGGCTCCACCGGGTGGCTCTCCACGCGCACCGCGCCGCCCCCGACCACCAGGGCGCGCGCCTCGTCCACGATCCGGGCGCCGCGTTCGCGGACCCTCTCCACCTGTCTGCGGGCGATGTTGGCGGGCCGGGCCTGCACGCTCAGCTCGTCCAGGGTCTCGGCGAGCTGGCGCTGTTCGCGGTTGATCTCGGCGACGACGTCCGCCGGGGTCAGGCGCGGTTCGGTGTCACGTCCCGTCATGGGTGCCTCTCTCCACTAGCGCAGGGTCGTCTGAGAACCCGAGTCCGAGCCGGTGTCCCGGCTCTCCTCCTCCGCGCCGTCGGACGGACCGGAGAATCTCAGCGCGCTGTCGATTCCGTCGACCACGCGGAAGAAGTCCCGCGTGGACAACCACAGTTTATAGATGATGGCGATCTCGAAGGCGAGGAGCAAAACACCCGCCACGGCGGTGATCCACCCGATAAGGGACGGCGCGCCGAACGCGGCGGCCGCCAGCGGAGCGATCACGAACACCGACATCTGGAACTCGATGCCGCCCACCAGGTGCGTTCTGACCCGCCTGGAGTTGAGGGCCGACCAGAACCGCTGGTACCACGGGAACCGGTTGCGGAACTCCTGGTGCAGGTCCACCTTGGGCAGGGTGAGGTCGGGCTGCTTGCCCGCCGCGCGCTGGTTGCGGGTCTCGCGCTCGTTCTGGCTGTGCAGGATCTGCTCCAACACGCCGATGCCGTGGCGCAGCACCGCCTGCTCGCCGCCGTCGCTCATCGTCCGCCCGCCCGCGCCGGTGGCCGAGCCGGTGTCGTCCTCCTCCGGCTCCAGCATCGACAGGGTGGCGCGGGCCCTCTCCAGGGCGGCGGCCAGGTGCGAGCGCATCTCCCTGCGGACCTTGTACACCTGGAGCGCGTTGAGGTAACGCAGCATGTCCAGGAACACCACGGCCAGGGCCAGCCACACGAACCACACCGGCCCGTTGCCCTCGGCGTCCTCGGCGACGACGTACTGCCCGCCCATCAGGGCGACCACGCACACCAGCACCCGGAACCGGTCGGAGACGTAGTCCATCCACGACCCGAACAGTGACTCCGAGCCGGTGAGCCGGGCCAGCTTGCCGTCAGTGCAGTCCATGAGGAAGGACAGCAGGTACAGCAGCGCGCCCAGCGCCAGGAAGTGGCGGTAGCCCAGCGAGAAGCAGACGGCCGCGCCGAGCCCGAGGAAGAGCGCGACCACCGTCAGCTGGTTGGGCGTGATCGAGGTGCGGTTGGCCACCAGGCGCACGAGCCGGACCGCGATGGGGTCCACGAGGTAGACCGTCCACCAGGAGTCGCGCTCCTTGAGGGTCCGGGCCCTGACCTCGTCGAGTGTGAATCCAGGCATCGTCGCCAATACTCTCCAAGCGAAGCGGGTGTGTTCCGGCCCGCCGGGCGCCGCCGACACGGCGTCCCCGGTGCGCGGCGGACGTCGCCGGGGCCGAACGACAGGACGAGTGCGGTCAACAATAGGTGATCGCGCCGCTGGTCACTCCGGATGCGGGCGAACCGAACCGGAATCGCAACCGAAGACCACACCCCCAGCCTGGCACAGCCGACGAAGCGCCAGCTCCCGGGGCACCGGAAGGCGGGGAATGGCTAGGGTAAAAGCGAGAGACGGCGGGGCGGCGACGCCCCGCCCGCGAACCCGAGGGGGACACCACGTGAGCGACCCGATCCGCCTGGAGCCCGGCGACCAGGCACCCGACTTCACCCTCGACGACGCCGACGGCAAGCCCGTCACCCTGAGCGAGGTGCTGGCCTCCACCGGCAAACGCGTCGTCCTGTACTTCTACCCGGCGGCCATGACCCCCGGGTGCACCACGCAGGCCTGCGACTTCCGCGACAACCTGCGCGACTTCGACTCCGCGGGCCTCACCGTCCTGGGCGTGTCCCCGGACACGAGCGACAAGCTGGCCAGGTTCCGGGAGAAGGAGGGACTGACCTTCCCGCTGCTGGGCGACCCGGACAAGGACACCCTGCGCGCCTACGGCGCCTTCGGCGAGAAGAAGAACTACGGCCGCGTCGTGCAGGGCGTCATCCGCTCCACCGTCGTCGTGGGCACCGACGGCCGGGTGGAGAAGGCCTTCTACAACGTGAAGGCCACCGGCCACGTCGACCGGATCAAGAGGGAACTGGGCCTGTGACACGGGTGCCGGGGGCGGGGCCCCGGTCGCTGGGGGCCCGGACTCCCAGGCGGCCGGGTCCCGCGCCCGGCACCGGTACAGTTGTCCGGAAGGGGCCGTAGTCCAACTGGCAGGAGACGGCAGCTTTAGGTGCTGTACAGTGCGGGTTCGAATCCCGCCGGCCCCACTCGGCGCAGGTCGGTCCTGCTCGCGGGCTGCGCCCGCTCGCCAGGCCGCCTCGCCGCTCCCACCGGGGAACGACCCCCGAAACCCCCGCCCGGCAGGGGGTTTCGCTGCCCGCCGGTGCGCTCCGTCCGCCACCGCGGGTCAGGACCCCACACCTCACGGCGGCCCCGAAGGGCCGCCGACTAGCGGCCGAGCAGCGCCCAGAGCATGACCGCGAGCAGCACCAGGACGCCGAGGGAGACCGCGGCGATGGTGGCCACCGCGGGCAGGCGGCTGCGCTCGGCGTGCTTGCCCGAGCTGGTCAGCCCCAGCGTGTCCGTGGACTCGCGGATCGAGGTCATGACCGAGTTCATCGCCTCGGGGCTGTTGCGCAGCCGCTCGTTGATGGACTCAGCCAGCACGTGCGCGCCCGCCTTGAAGTGCTCGCGGGCCGACTCGCGCTCCTCGCCCTCGGGACGGGGCTCGGCGGGCTTGGCGGTGCCCCGGGCGGCCGTCTCCGGGCTCGTCTCGGGCGCCCACGGGGCCAGGGCCGCGATCCGCAGCATCTTGGTGGCGTTCTCGGCGGTCAGCCGCTCCGAGGGCTCCACCCGGAGCAGTCCGGCCAGCACCGGGGCCAGCGGGCCCGCGCTGGCGGCCTCGGCGGGCTCGTCCAGCTGCTCCTGGCGCAGGATCTTGATGTAGCCCTTGCGGTCGTAGGGAGGGTGCCCCTCCACCGCCGCGTACAGGGTGGCGCCCAGGGACCACAGGTCGGACTCGGGTCCCACCGGCCCCGCCTTGGCCCGCTCCGGCGGGATGTAGGCCGGGGAGCCGATGATGCGCCCGGACGCGCTCAGCGCCGACTCGCCGTTCCAGGCGGCCAGCCCGAAGTCGGTGAGCACGACCCGTCCGGCCTGGCTGATCATCACGTTCTCGGGCTTGACGTCGCGGTGCACGATGCCCTCGGCGTGCGCGACCTTGAGGGCGTCGATGAGCTGGAGGCCGATCTCGGCCACGCGCTGGTAGGGCAGCGGGCCGCCCACCTGGATGAGCTCCTCCAGGGTGGAGGCCTCCACCAGCTCCATGACGATCCAGGGGCGGTCGTCCTCGTCCACGACGTCCAGGACGGTGACCAGGCTGGGGTGGGTGAGGCGTCCGGCGACGCGGGCCTCACGGGTGGTGCGCTGGAGGAGCGACTCGCGCTCGGAGCGGCTCAGGTCCGCGGGCAGGCGCAGCTCCTTGACGGCCACCTCGCGGTCGATGACCAGGTCGGTGGCGCGCCAGACCGTGCCGACACCGCCCCGGGCGATCTCCGACACCAACTGGTAGCGCCCCTTGAGCAGGCGCCCCTCCGGACGGGGCCCGGCCGTCTCGGCCGCCTCCGCCCGTGCGGAGGAGCGCGACGCCTCAGGGCGCTGCGTGTGGGGGTTCTCTAGGGAGGACACGGTTATCCACGGGTCCATTCACCGGCCATGGTGGCCTCCTGCGGGAGCATTGCGGTCGCTGTCACCACGTAGGTGCACGGATCACTCGTTATACCAGCAGGACGCCGGATCCATGCTGGTGGTTGCCACATCACGGACACATAGGTTCGCTTTCGTTATGTCCGCCGACAACCCCAGCATGCAGTGACGTAGCTCTCACTCCGGCGCTCCCGTGCCTGCTCGCGGGGGCGGCGCGGGTGCGCGGGCGGGCCTCCCGCGCACCCGGCGGCCTCAGGTCCAGAGCGAGTCGGGGGTGCGCACCTCGACCGGGCCGATCCCGGTGTCGGTGAGCGGCTGGCGCAGGCGCTCGGCGTCGCCGACGACCACCACGACCGACTCCTCGGGGCGCAGGTACTCGGTGGCGGCGCTGTCCAGGGACTCCTTGGTGAGCCTCTCGTACCCGGCCCGGACGCGGTCCACGTGGTCCTCGGGCAGGTCGTGCACCACCATGTCGACCAGGGCCCCGGCCATGGCGCGCGCCGTGGCGTAGGTGACCGGCAGGCCCACCGTGTTGGAGTCGCGCACGGCGGCCAGCTCCTCCTCGGTGACCCCCGACTCGCGCAGCTTGGCGACCTGCTCCAGCGAGGAGGTGACCGAGTGGGCGGTGGTGTCCGCCTCGACCTGGGTGGACATGAAGAACACCCCGCTGTCGCGGCGCAGGTCGAAGCGGGAACCGGCCCCGTAGGTGTAGCCCAGGCGCTCGCGCAGCTCCAGGTTGAGCCGGGAGGTGAACATGCCGCCCAGGACCTCGCTGACGCCCTCGGCGCGCGGCAGGTCCACCTGCGAGCGGGAGGGCGCGCGGTGCGCGATGACCAGGGCCGACTGCACGGAACCGGGCCGGTCCACGATCAGGACGCGGGGCAGCTCCCCGGGCGGCGGCGCGGGCGTGGTCGGCTCGCTCGTCCGCACGGCCGAGGCGTCGCCGAACACGGTCTTGCCCAGGTCCTCCAGGTCGATCCCGGTGAGGTCGCCGACGACCACGAGGGTCCCGGCCACCGAAGCGACGGAGTCGGCGTGGAAGGCCGCCACGGTCTCGGGGGTGACGTCGGCCAGCCGCACCGGGCCGCCGGCGAGCGGCGTGGCGTAGCGGCCGGTGAACAGCTGCCCGCCCAGGCTGCGCATGGCCAGGGTCCCGGCCGAGGCCGCCTCCAGCCAGAACCGCTCCAGCAGCTGGTCGCGGCGGCGGACGACGTCGTCGGGGGCCAGCGCGGGGCGGCGCACCGCGTCGGCGAACAGGCGGACCGCCTCGGGCAGGCGGCCCGCGGGGGCGTCCAGGCCGGTGATGAAGGCGTCCCAGTTGACGCGGGAGACCCACTCGGCGCCGTGGCGCTCCAGGGCGGGCGCCAGGGAGCTGTTGCCGTCGGGGCCGTCCTCCAGGACCTCGCTGGTCAGCGCGCTGACGCCCATGGCGTCGAGCGGCTCGGAGGCGCCGCCGTGGGGGTGCACGAGGCGGAGGGAGACGAGCTGTTGGCCGGGTACGTCGACGGCGACGACCGTGCCGCCGCCCACGGTGAGGCGGCGGGGCTTGGGAAAGGTGTAGGACGCTACGGCACCGAGGTTGGGGCGAGACTGCGGCCAGAGGCCGTCCGTTGAGGGTGGCCCCTCCCCCTCCGCGAAGCGGACCCAGGGGCGGTGGAGGGCGACGGGCGGGCGCGACTTCTGCGGCATGCTCTGCGGCTCTTTCTGCGGCTTGCGGTAACGGAACCCGGGTCAGGCGTCGACGGTGTCGGCCCCGGCCGCCTCGGCGGCCGCGGACTCCTCGGGGTCGAATCGGACGACGAGCAGGTTGTCGTCGACCAGCACGCGCTCGGCGGCGGCCCGCACCTCCTCGGCGGTGATGTCGTCCCAGCGCCGGGGCCAGGTGTAGGCCAGCTCCGGGTCGTCGAACAGCTGGGTGCAGCTGCTGATGCTGTCGGCGAGCCCGGAGGGGCTGGAGATGGACTGGAGGTGGTCGCGCTCCAGGACGGCGCGGGCCCGGTCCAGCTCCTCCTCGGTGATCCCGGCGGCCAGCTTGGCGATCTCCTCGCGCATGGCCGCCTCCAGCGCGTCGCCGCTGACGCCCTCGCGGGCGAGCATGTTCACCAGCATCAGGCTGTCGGTGTAGCGGAACGGCAGGATGTCGGCGGCGCCCCCGCCGTCGTCGGCGGCGATGGGGCGGTCCACCACCAGGGAGCGGTACAGGCGGCTGCCCTGCCCCTGGCCCAGGACGGCCGAGGCCAGGTGCATGACGTCGAACCCGCGCTCGCCGTAGGGGGCGACGCGGAAGCCGACGAACACCCCGGCGGCGGGCACGGTCTCGGTGACCGAGTCGCGGACCGGGCCGCCCAGCGGGGCCTCCAGCGCGGCGTCGGGCGCCTCGGGGACGGTCTCGCGGGCCGGGATGGCACCGAAGAACTTCTCGACGCGGCCCCGGACGTCCTCGGGGTCGAGGTCGCTGACCACGGTGAGCACGCAGTTGTCCGGGCCGTAGTGGACCCTGTGGAACGACTTGACGTAGTCGAGGTCGGCGGCGTCCAGGTCGGCCATGGAGCCGATGGTCGGGTGGTGGTAGGGGTGGCCCTCGGGGTAGGCCAGGCGCAGGATGCGCTCCAGGGCGGTGCCGTAGGGCTGGTTGTCGTAGCGCTGGCGGCGCTCGTTCTTGACGACGTCGCGCTGGTTGTCCAGGACCTCCTGGGTCATGCCCTCGCGCAGGGTCGCCAGCCGGTCGGCCTCCAGCCACAGGATCCGGTCCAGGGCGTGCTCGGGGACCGTCTCGTAGTAGTTGGTGCGGTCGGTCGAGGTGGAGGCGTTGATGTCGCCGCCGAGCCGCTCGACCTCCTCGAAGTGCTCGCCCTTGGCGACGCCGCCGCTGCCCTGGAACATCAGGTGCTCGAAGAGGTGCGCGAACCCCGTGCGACCGGGGACCTCGTGCCGGGAGCCCACGCCGTACCACAGGTTCACGGAGGCGACCTGACCCGTGGAGGCCGCAGCGGTCACCAGGCGCAATCCGTTGTCGAGCGTGTACTGAACGACACGTCCCGCCGCTCCGATGGTGGTCACCAGTGCTGCCCCCGATTCACGTCGCCTGCGACCGCGCCGCCCGCGCGGGCGGCCGTTGTCGTAACGAGTACGACCCTACGGCCTCATCGGACCACGGGGACACCCGATCGGGTAATCGGTCGAACCGAAACCGGGGTGGTCAGCTCTGGTACCCGGTGGTGTCCATGGACAGGGCGATCTCGTCGTACACGGCGGAGTACTGGGAGTCGGCCGACCACACGTAGAGCAGGACGTCGCTGACCGGCAGGAACCACATGCGCACCTCGAAGGTGTCGCCGTTGACGCACGACACGTTCCACACCGAGTGGTGCGAGGTGAGGCCGTCGGCGTGGTCGGTGAAGTCGGAGACCGCGAGCTCGGCCCCCTCCACGCCGATGCCCCCGGAGGCTGCGGTGTTGAGGCTGCGGCAGCTTCCGGTGTCGGCCGCCCAGCCGCCATCCTTGGTGAAGGCCTCGCCCTCGCCCGGCCAGCCCTGGGGGTGCTTCTCGGCCGCGTGCGGGGTCAGCTGCACCGAGCCGTACCCGCAGGGCTCCTGCCCCGGCGGGCTCACGCAGAGCACGCCGCCCTCGTTCCGGGTCTCCCAGCCCTCGGGGACATCGACGGCCACGCCCTCGATGTTCTCGGTGGCGAACTCCTCCGGCGCCGGGGGCTCGGCCGCGGGCAGGGGCCCGCTCTCGCCGAGCTGCAGTTCGGCCTCGCTCCCGCCGGAGCAGGCCGCCAGGAGCAGCAGCGCCGCGGCAGCCGCGACCGTTCCCGTGCCGACGCGTGCGGCGCGTACCCGCCGCCGTCGCCCGTGGATGCCCGCCATGCCGTCGTCCCTCTCGTGGGTCCCGTGCTCGAAACACCGTTGACCTTAGCGCGCCCGACGACCGCATCGCCCGATTCGGCACGTTCCGGACGGCGTTCCACACCCCGGAGCACTACGCTGGGCCCATGGTGGACCTCTCGAAGATCATGAAGACCCGACAGCGCCCCCAGGGCCCGCTGGTACTGGAACTGGACCTGACCGAGGGGGTCGCCGACCAGGCCCCAGGGGACCCCGTCAGCCAGATCATGAACCGGCGCAGGCAGCAGTACCTGGACGTCCTGGAGGGGATCCGCCGCGGCGCGCGCGACCCCCGGGTGGCGGCCCTCCTAGTCCGGGTGGACGCCCGCTCCCTGGGATTCGCCAAGGTCCAGGAGCTGCGCCACACCGTCGCCGACTTCCACGCCGCGGGCAAGCCCGCGGTGGCCTGGGCCGACTCCTTCGGCGAGACCGGCGAGGGGAACCTGCCCTACTACCTGGCCTGCGCGTTCTCGCGCGTGTTCATGGCGCCCACCGGCGTGCTCGGCCTGACCGGCCTGATGATGCGCACGACGTTCGTCAAGGGCGCCCTGGACAAGCTGGACGTGTCCTACGAGGTGGGCGCGCGCCACGAGTACAAGAACGCGATGAACAGCGTCACCGAGACCGGTTACACCGCCGCCCAGCGCGAGGCCAGCGACCGGATCGTCACCTCCCTGGGCGACCAGATCGTCGAGGCGGTCTCGCAGGCCCGGGGGCTGCCCCAGGAGGAGGTGCGCGCGCTGGTCTCGCGGGGCCCGTTCCTGGCCCGCGAGGCGGTCGACAGGAACCTGGTCGACGGGCTCGCCCACCGGGACGAGGTGTACGCGCAGGTGCGGGCCCAGGCCCAGGAGGCACGCGGGAAGCAGGGCGACACCGGACCTCAGCTGCAGTTCGTCACCCGCTACCACCGCAGGCACACGCCGCCGCAGCTGTCCCGTGACACCAAGGACTACATCGCGCTGATCTCGGCCAGCGGGGCGATCACCCTGGGCCGGACCCGGCGCTCGCCGCTGGGCGGCGGCACCGTCATGGGGTCGGACACCGTGTCCGCGGCCTTCCGCGCCGCGCGCAAGGACCCCCACGTCAAGGCGGTCGTGTTCCGGGTGGACAGCCGGGGAGGCTCCCCCACCGCCTCCGACGCGATCCGCCGCGAGACCGAGCTGACCAGCCGGGCGGGCATCCCCGTGGTGGCCGTGATGGGCGACGTCGCCGCGTCCGGCGGCTACTACGTGACCCTGGGCTCCGACGCGGTCGTCGCGCAGCCGGGCACGCTGACCGGCTCCATCGGCGTGATCACCGGAAAGCCGGTCCTCGGCGCACTGAAGAAGCAGTACGGCGTGACCAGCGACTCCGTGCGCACCGGCGAGCACGCGGGCATGTTCGACACCGACCGGCCCTTCACCGAGTCCGAGTGGGAACGGGTCAACGCGCTCCTGGACGAGATCTACGAGGACTTCACCGGCAAGGTCGCCGCCGCGCGGAAGATGACCCGCGAGCAGGTGCACGAGGTCGCCCGAGGCCGGGTGTGGACCGGCCGCGACGCGCACGAGCGCGGTCTGGTGGACGAACTGGGCGGCCTGGAGACCGCCGTCCGGCTGGCCCGGAGGAAGGCCGGCGCGGGACCGCTCCCGGTGCGGGCCTTCCCCCGGGCGAACCCGCTCGACCGGATCCGCCAGCACGAGTCCAGCGAGGACGTGGCGGCCTCCGGGCCCCAGACCGTGGTCAGCGCCTGGGGACCCCTGGAGCACGTGGCCGTGGCGATGGGTCTGCCCGTCGGCGGCCCGCTGATGATGCCGGGGCTCTGGGAGATCCGTTGACGTACCTGGACGCGATGGCCCTGCTGCCCGTCGGCGTCACGGTGGTGACCGTCGCCGACGGCCGCGACGACGTGGGGGCCACCGTCAGCGCCTTCGGGTCGGTCTCGGCCGACCCGCCCGTGGTGTCGGTCAGCGTCGACGCCAGCGGCTACATGGCCGAGGTGATCGAGGAGGCCGGCGCCTTCGCCGTCAACGTGCTGGGCGGCGACCAGCGCGCCGTGGCCGGGCGCTTCTCCGCCGAGGGCCGTCCCAGCGCGCGCCTGCTGGTGACGGACCAGCCCCACCACCGGGGCGAGCACACGCGCGCGATCGTGCTGGACGAGGCCCTGGCCGCGCTGGAGTGCTCCGTGCGCCAGCGGGTGCCGGTCGGCGACCACGTGGTCTTCTTCGCCGACGTCACCAACCTGCCGCAGGTCCGGGGCCGGGGCGCGGCCCTGGCCCGCCGTTCCGGCCGGTACCGGCTGGGGGGGGGGGGGGGGCCGNGAGTAGGCGGGCCAGTGGGGTAAGCCCGTGGGGCGGGCGGAAGCAGGGGCCGCCGGGGGTGAGCGCGCGTCAGCGGCTCACCCCCGCGGGGCCGGGGCGCCGAGCCCTGCCGCCGCCTCGGCCCCCGGCGCCCCCGCGACCGCCGGGACCCGACCGCTCAGACCAGCCCCTCCTGCTCCAGCCACTCCTGGGCGACGTCGGCGGCGTTCTCGTTGCCGATGACCACCCGCTCGTTGAGCTGGGTGAGGGCCTCGGTGGTCAGGGCGGCGGAGACGGCGTTCAACGCGGTCCGGGCGGTCTCGTCCACCTGGTCGCTGTTGACCAGCGGGGTGATGTTCTGCGCGCCGAACAGGTTCTCCGGGTCCTCCAGGATCACGAAGTCGTTCGCGGTGATCTGCGGGTCGGTGGTGAACAGGTTGGCCGCCTGGATGTCACCGTCCAGGAGGGCCTGGGTCAGCAGCGCCACCTCCAGGGAGCGGAACTCGCCGAACTCCACCCCGTAGACGTCGGCCAGGCCCACCACGCCCTGCTGGCGGGTCTCGAACTCCGGCGGACCGCCCAGGGTCAGCTCCCCGGCGACGCCGGCCAGGTCCTCCAGGCTGGCCAGGCCGTGCTCCTCGGCGACCTCGCTCGTGACGGTGATCGAGTCCTTGTTCTCCGCGCTGGAGGAGTCCAGGATCTCCAGGCCCTCGGGCAGCGCCTCGGTGACCCTCTGGTTGGTCTCCTCGCTGCTGCCGGTGGGCGCGTTCTCGTCGAGGTAGGCCAGGATCGCGCCGTTGTACTCGGGGAACACCGACAGGTTGCCGGACTCGATCTGGGAGTAGTAGACCTCGCGGCTGCCGATGCCGAGCTGGTAGTCGACCTCCACGCCCTCCGCCTCCATGGCCCGGCCGTAGATCTCGGCGAGCAGGGTGGACTCGGGGAAGTCGGCGGAGCCGATGACGACCGCGCCGCCGGAGCCGCCGCCGGACTCACCGCCGCCCTCCTCCGCGTAGGGGTCGCTGGCGCCGCACCCGGTCAGGAGCAGCGCGGCCAGGGGCAGGGCGATTCTCTTGTACATGGAACCTTCTCTCTGGAGTGGCCTGGCACTGTGGCCCGGCCCAGCTCTGTGGTGTGGCCCGACTCCGCGGCGCGGCCTAGTTCTGCGGCGCGACCTCGCGCAGACCGGGGGCGACGAGGAGCCGCCGGAGTCCGGCGAACAGAAGCGTGGTCAGGACCGCGAGCAGCACCACCAGCACCGATCCGCCGAGCATCATCGTCAGGTCCTGGCGCGCCTGGCCGTCGACGATGTAGCGCCCCAGGCCGCCGACCCCCACGTAGGCGGCGATGGTCGCGGTCGCGACCACCTGGACGGCGGCGGTGCGCATCCCGATGAGGATGAGCGGTGTGGCCACGGGCAGTTCGAGGCGCAGCAGCACCTGGTGGCCGCGCATGCCCATCCCGACGGCGGCGTCCCTGAGCCGGGGCTCCACACCGCGCACACCCTCGTGGGTGTTGACCAGGATCGGGGGCACGGCCAGCGCCACCAGCGCGCACAGCACGGGCACGATGCCGATCCCGGCGGCCAGCACGATGAGGAACAGGACGCCGATGGTGGGCAGGGCCCGGGCGAAGTTGGCGAGGCTGGTGGTGAGGAAGCCGCCCACACCGGTGTGCCCGGTGAGCAGTCCCAGGGGGACCGCGACGACGGCGGACAGCAGCAGACCGAGCAGCGAGTAGTAGACGTGCTCGCCCAGGCGGGCGGGGATGCCCGCGCTGCCGGTCCACTGGGCGGGGTCGGCGAACCACGCGACCAGGTCGTTGAGGACGTCCATGGCTACTTCTCCCCCGCCGTGTCACCGGTGCCGGTCCCCGGCCCCGCCTGCGCCCGGCCCGCCGTCGCGGTCCCGGCCGGTGGATCCGCGGCCGGGCCCGCCCCGGCGCCCACCGCCGGATCCGCCGCGACCGCCTCCGCCGTGACGGCCCGGCGCCTGCGGCGCGGTACGGCGCCGTCGCGGCGCGCCCACGGGGTGAGCAGGCGCTGGGCGAGCACGAGCACGGCGTCGGTGACGAACGCCAGCGCCACGGTGAGCACGATGCCGACCACGATGGGCGCGTCGAACTGGCGCCGGAAGCCCTCGCTGAGGATGAGCCGGCCGAGCCCGCCCAGGCCCACCAGCGAGGCGACGCTGACCATGCTGATGGTGGCCACCGAGGCCACCCGCAGTCCGGCGATGACCACCGGCACGGCCACCGGCATCTCCACGTACAGCAGGCGCCGCAGCGGACCGAAACCCATGGCGACGGCCGCCTGGCGGACGTGGTCGGGGACCTGGCGCAGCCCGTCCACCACGTTGGGCAGCAGGATCACCAGCGTGTACAGGGCCAGCGGCACGACGGCCGTCCAGTCGCTGAACCCGGTGTAGGGCAGCATGAGGAAGAACAGGGCGATGGAGGGCACCGCGTAGAGCACGTTCACACCGGTCAGCACCGGCGGGTACAGGGGCTTCCAGCGCGCGCACGCCAGGCCCAGGGGCAGGGCGACCGCCAGTCCGATGAGGATGGACAGGTAGGACAGCCGCATGTGCTCGGTCAGGCGGGGCAGGACGCCCCGGTCGGGGTCGCCGGGGTGGCTCCAGTTCGTGACGCCCCAGTCGGCGACGCGCACGACCCAGTCCCACGCCCCGGCGAGGGCTCCGGTGCCGGACCCGGTCGCGGCCCCGACGTTCCAGACCCCGGCGGCGGCCTCGGCGATCACTCGGTCACCGACCACAGGGCGGCGCCCAGGTCGTCCTGCGAGACCACGCCGACCACCCGCCCGTCGGCGTCCACGCCGACCGCGCGGCCCGCGGGCGAGAGCACCGCCGCGTCCAGGGCGGCGCGCAGGGAGTCGGTGCCGACGGCGAAGGTGTGGCCGTAGGGCGCGAGTTCGAGTGAGCCGAGGGCGGTGTCCGCGGGCTCGTCGGCCAGCTGCCGCGCGCTGACCCAGCCCAGGGGCATGCGCTCGCCGGTGACGACCAGGGCCCAGGGCTCGCCTCCGAGTGAGGCGGCCGCGGCGCCCGCGCGGACGCTCTCCTCCAGGACGGCGTCCTGGCGCGGGGAGAGCCTGTCGGCGGGGAAGAAGGACAGCCGCCGCACGCCCCGGTCGTAGCCGATGAAGGACTCCACGAAGGCGTCCTCGGGCGCGGCCAGCAGGTTCTGGGGGGTGTCGTACTGGGCGAGCTTCCCGCCGGGGCGGAAGACGGCGATGCGGTCGCCGAGCCGGACGGCCTCGTCGATGTCGTGGGTGACGAAGACGATGGTCTTGTGCAGCTCCTTCTGCAGGCGCAGGAGCTCGTCCTGGAGGCTGGCGCGCACGACGGGGTCCACGGCGCTGAAGGGTTCGTCCATCAGCAGGATGGGCGGGTCGGCGGCCAGTGCGCGGGCGACGCCGACGCGCTGCTGCTGGCCCCCGGAGAGCTGGTGGGGGTAGCGCCTGGCCTGGGCGGGCTCCAGGCCGACCAGTTCCATGAGCTCCGCGGCGCGCGCCCTGGCCCTGGCCCGGCCCCAGCCGAGCAGCAGGGGCACGGTGGCGATGTTGTCGCGCACGGTGCGGTGCGGGAAGAGCCCGGCCTGCTGGATGACGTAGCCGATGGAGCGGCGCAGCGCGGCGGAGTCGCGCTGGCGCACGTCCTCGCCGTCGATGCGCACGACGCCCCCGGTCGGTTCGACCATGCGGTTGATCATCCGCAGCGACGTGGTCTTGCCGCTGCCGGAGGGACCCACGAAGACCGTGGTCTGGCCGGTCTCGACGGTGAGGTCCAGTTGGTCGACGGCCACCGTGCCGTCGGGATAGAGCTTGGCGGCGCCCTCGAACGCGATCATCGGTGGTGTCGTCTCCATTCGGGGAACCGGAAGGTCCGGAAGGTGAGGTGTGGCGAGGGGCAGGCCGTTCGCACGTTACCCTCGCGCGCGCGGGTCAAACCGTGAGGTGAAGGCCGTGACCGTACCGGGACCGAAGGACACGCGGGCACATCGAGGGGCCGGGTCCCACGACCCGGCCCCTCGGTGTGCCGTTCAGTTCTGACGGCCGATCCAGTCGGCGAGCTGGTGCAGGTCGTCCAGGACGGCGTCGGCGCGGGCCGCCTCCTCGGCGGCGGCGTGGCGGTAGCCGTAGATGCCCCGGCGCAGCAGGACGGTGCGCATCCCGGCGGCGCGGGCGGGGAGGACGTCGTTGTCGACGCGGTCGCCGACGTAGACGATCTCGCCGGGGTCCGCGCCGGGGGTGGTGGCCCGGACCAGGGACAGGACGCGGTCGAAGAACGCGGGCTCGGGCTTCTCGACCCCCCAGTCGTCGGAGATGCCGATGCCGTCGACGCCCAGGTCCATGGCGGTCAGGGCGGGCCCGGCCTCGGGCGGCTGGTTGCCCGCGATGACCAGGGAGATACCGGACGCGCGCATGGCCGCGAAGGCGGGGCGCACGTCGGGGTAGAGGTCGCCCGCACCGAAGTGCTCGCGCTCCCCGTCGGGGTCCTCGGCGCGCCAGCGCGCGCTCTCGGCCGCGAGGTCGAACCCGGGCACGAGCAGGCGGAAGCCGTCGGTGAGGGTGCCGCCGGAGGCGAGCACGCCGCCGATGGTCCCGAAGAAGGCCATGTGAGGGATGCCGAAGCGGTCGGCCCAGCGCGCGAAGATCCGCGTCTCGTCGACGAGTGTCTCGCCGACGTCGAACACCGCAGTACGAATTGCCACGGTCAGGGAGTGTACAAGCCGCCGACGACGGTTCCCGAACAGGGGAAAGGGCCGCCGCCCGCTTCCTTCGGCGCGGTCCGCCCGTGGAGCCCGGCTGAGCGGACCCGCTCACGGGGGCCCGACCGGGCGGGTCCGCCCGTGAAGCCTCAGCTGGGCGGGCGCAGCACCGCGAAGGCGTCGGTGATCTGGAGGCTGCGGTCGCGGAACCGGAAGAGCGCGGCGGGCCTGCCCCCGGAGCGGCCCGAGGGCACCGAGCGGCCGGTCTCCTCGATCTGCCCCCGGCGCAGCAGGACGCGGCGCAGGTTGGTGGCGGCCACGTCGTGGCCCAGCGCGGCCCGGTAGTAGCCGGACAGCTCCGACATCGTGAACTCCGGCGGCGCGAGGGCGAACCCGACGTTGGTGTAGCTGAGCTTGGCGCGCAGCCGCTGGCGTCCGGAGCGGACGATGGAGGCGTGGTCGAAGGCCATGGGCGGCAGGTCGGCGGCCGGGTGCCAGCCGGTGTCGCCGGGCACGACGGGGTCGACGTCGGCGGGGACCAGCCCCACGTAGGCGGTGGCCAGGGTGCGCCGCCGGGGGACGCGGTCGGGGTCGCTGCGGGTCTCCAGCTGCTCCAGGTGTGACAGATCCCTCACGTCGACCTTCTGGGCGAGCTGGCGCCGGATGGAGGCGCCCAGGTTCTCCCCCCGCCCGAGCCTGCCGCCGGGCAGCGCCCAGGCGCCCTCGCAGGGCGGCAGGGCCCTGCGCCACAGCAGGACGCACAGTTCTCCGGCACGGATCTGGAGCACGACCGCGAGCGCCTCGTGCACCGACAGCTCAGCGTGGTCGGACGCGGAGCAGACGGACGCCGCGACCTGTCCGTTTTCCTGAGGGATGTCCACCCTGTCCCTTCCGTTACCCGTCATGTTAAGCTTCACCAGGTTTGTGCCTGACAGACAAAAACCTGTCTCTCATCCGCACCGACCCTCCCCGGCACGGCGCCCGCACGGCGTTGCCCACAGCCTCAAGGAAGTAATTGGACATGGCACCGGTCACCGTCACGGCGGACACCATGACCAGGCAGGAATGGGCCGCTGAGGTCCACCGCCTGGCGAAGGAGCGCGACGCTGTCATCCTCGCGCACAACTACCAGCGCCCGGAAATCCAGGACGTCGCCCACCACACCGGCGACTCCCTGGCACTGTCCCGTCTGGCCGCCGGTGTCGACGCGAGCACCATCGTCTTCTGCGGTGTGCACTTCATGGCCGAGACCGCCAAGATCCTCGCCCCGGAGAAGACCGTCCTGCTGCCCGACCCCAACGCCGGGTGCTCGCTGGCCGACACCATCACCGCCGAGGACGTGCGCGCCTGGAAGGCCGAGCACCCCGGCGCGGTCGTGGTCGCCTACGTCAACACCACCGCGGCGGTCAAGGCCGAGACCGACATCTGCTGCACCTCCTCCAACGCCGCGGACGTCATCCGCTCCATCCCCGAGGACCGCGAGATCCTCTTCCTGCCGGACCAGTTCCTGGGCGCCCACGTCAAGCGGGTCACCGGCCGCGACAACATCCACGTGTGGATGGGCGAGTGCCACGTGCACGCCGGGATCGACGGGCACACCCTGCGCGAGCGGGTCGCCTCCGAGCCCGACGCCGAGGTCTACGTCCACCCCGAGTGCGGCTGCGCCACCTCCGCCCTCTACCTCGTGGGCAGCGGCGCCGTCCCGCAGGAGCGCGTCAAGGTCCTCTCGACCGGCGGGATGCTGACCGCCGCGGAGAACACCAGCGCCAAGAAGGTCCTCATCGCGACCGAGACCGGCATGCTGCACCAGCTGCGCAACGCCAACCCGAACACGGAGTTCGAGGCGGTCAACTCGCGCGCCGAGTGCCACTACATGAAGATGATCGACGCCGACAAGCTGCTCAACGCGCTGCGGTTCGGCACGACCGAGATCACGGTCGACGCCGACACCGCCGCGCGCGCCCGCCGCTCCGTCGAGCGGATGGTCGCCATCGGGTCGCCGTCACGCGGCGGAGAGTAGCCGATCCGCGGCCGCCGGGTCCCGCGTCCGACCCTGAGGTTACAGAAGTCTTACCTTCAAGACACAGGTAGACGATTCACCCACGCGTCGCTGTTCGCCTCGCTACCGTCACGGGAAACGGGGGGTTAGAAAAGTGACCAGAGGTAGCGAACCAGGCGAACCGTCGACGGTCGAGGCGCTCTACGACGCCTTCGCGCCGTCCCTGTACCGGTACGCCTGGTCGCTGCTGGGTGAGGACACCGGGCAGGTGGCCGAGGCCGTGCACGACGGCCTGGTCGCCGGTGTCGTCCTCGACTCGCGGCGCGCGCACCCGGCCGACCTCGGCTCCTGGCTGTACGCCCTGGTGCGCTCGGCCTGCCAGCGCCGCGGCCTGGCCCACGTGAGCCCCTACACCCGGCTGGCCACGGTGCCCGCCGAGGAGCCGGTGGCCCGCATGTTCGCCCGGCTGCCCGCCAGTCACCGCGAACTGGTGGAGCTGAACCTGCGGCACGCGCTGCCCGCCTCCGCGGTCGCGCGCGTCCTGGGCCTGGACCCCCAGATCTGCGGCGAGCTGTCCCGCTCGGCGATCCGCCGCGCCGCGGAGAACCTGGACGGCCGCCGCGACGGGCAGCGCGCTCCCTCCTCCCGGGGCGCCCGGGAGGAGGGAGCCCCCGGCGGCGCCGGGGACACCGGCGGCCCGGGCGGCGCCGCCTGGCGCGCCCAGGTGCACGACGTCTCCCAGGCCCTGGCCCTGCTGCGCCCGCCCGGCCCGCCGCCCGGCCTGCGCGAGGCGGTGGTGCGCACCTGCACCGACCCCGGCCTCGGCGCCGTCCGCGAGCGCGTCGCCGCGCAGATGCACCCCCTCACCGCCGAGGGGTACCCGACGCACCGCTCCCGCGCCGCCGGAGCGGCCGAGGAGGAGGCCGAGACGGCCGAGCCCGGCCCCGAGGCGCCGCCCCGCGCCCTGCCCGGCGACCGGCTGACCACGCGCGACCACCCGGTGCGCGAGGAGGCGGTCACCCTCCTGGCCGGACCCGGATCCAGCACCGGCGCCGACACCGGACCCGGTGACGACCCCGGCACCGGGGAGCGCCCCGCCCGCCGCCGCTGGCCGCTGCCCGCCGTCTCCGGCCTGGCCACCGTGGTGCTCGCCGTCGCGCTGTGGGCGTGGGCCAGCGCCGTGGGCGGCCCCTCCACGATGATCGGCGCCGGACCCGACGAGGCCGAGCGCGGCCCGCTGGTCCCGGGGGTGGAGACCGACGCGACCAGCGCGGACACCAAACCGGAGGCCGGACCGACCGTGGATCCCCCGGCCGCGTCGACGGAGCGGACCGAACCGGAGACCGCCACGGAGCCGCGGCAGGAGAGCGGCGGCGGCAGCGGGCACGAGGCCCCCGACCCGGCTCCGGAGCGGACCACGCCCGCGCCTCCCGCCGGGGAGGCGAGCCCGCCGCCCGGGAACGGGGAGTCCGACGGCGGTCCGGACGCGCCCGGGGGCGAGGGGTCCGGAGACGACGACGCCCCCGGCGACCCGCCCGAGGAGGACGGGGACGACGACGGGGGCGACAGAGGTCTGCTCGACGGGCTGTTGGGGCTGTTCTTCGGCGGTGGCTGACGCCGGTCCCCCGACGGTGCGGGGGGAAGACTGGTCAGAAGGGGGCGAGCAGGCGCTCGGCCGCGGCCTGGAGCCGCCGCTCCACCTCGTCCACGTCGCGGCGCCCCTTGAGGACCTCCACCAGCTCGAAGATCCACACGCTGGTCAGCGCGCCCACCAGGACGTAGCCGGTGCTGTCGCGGTCCACCTCGGTGCCGTCCTCCTCCTCGGCGCCCTCCAGGTTGCCGGTGGCCACCCGCCACACCAGGTCGGAGATGCGCACGTCGAGTTCGATCTTGACCTCGGCCATGATGAGCGAGCGCACCAGCGCGTCGGCCAGCTCGGGCTCGCGCATCAGCCCGCGCGTGGCCCTGAGCAGGACGTCGACCGCGCGCTCGGCGGGGGTGTCGGCGGTGGGCGGGCGGCGGACGATGCCGCCCTCCAGCAGGTCCAGCTCCTCGGTGACCACGGCCACGACCAGGTCCATCTTGGAGGGGAAGTACCGGTAGAGCGTGCCGAGGGCGACCCCGGCGCGCTCGGCCACCGAGCGCATCTGCATGGCCTCGACACCGCCGCGCACGGCCAGCGCGGCCGCCGTCTGCACGATGCGCTTGCGGCGCTGGGTCTGACTTCGTGACATCGTTCCGCTCGCCGCCTGCACCGCCACAGGATCTTCCCTTCGTCGTCAGCCCGCGCGCTGCCCGCTCGCCGCGGCGCTGATGCCCGTCGCCGACGCCCACCCAGAGGCGGCGGCTGTTACGAGAACACGTTATCCAACGGATTCCCTCCGAGACGGCCCTCCATGCCCATGATCCTCACCTCATTGCCCGACGTAGCAGTAGCAATACGAAAAGGGGGCCGGGGTTTTCGGATCGCCTGACAGGCTTTGTAGAATTTGTTCTCATTTGTGTACCGCACATGAACACCACCCCTCCCCCGGCCGTCCGGGCGCCCGCCGTCCTCCCGCGCGCCCCGCTCCGCCGCCCGGCCCGTGCCGCCGTCCGGGCGCCCGCCTCCCCCGCACCGCCCCGCCCGCGACCGGGAGCCGTCCGCGTCCTAGGATCGAACCGGATTCGGTTTCTAGTGAGAGGTCGCCCCCCATGCGCGACACGCCCCCCGTCGAGGACCTCGGCGACGGAGTCTGGAGCCTGCCGGTGCCCATCCCGGGCAACCCCCTCGGCTTCACCTACGTCTACGTCCTCACCGGCCACGGCGGCCCCGTCCTCGTCGACACCGGTTGGGACCACGACGAGGCCTGGGACGCGCTCGTCCGCGGCATCGAGCGGACCGGGCACACCGTGGAACAGGTCCGCGGCGCCGTCCTCACCCACTTCCACCCCGACCACTCGGGACTGGCGGGCCGCCTGCGCGCGGCCTCCGACGCCTGGATCGCCATGCACCCGGCCGACATCGCCGTCACCGAGCGCCTGCGCGCCGTCCCCCCGCGGACCCGGCTGGCCGGGATCGCCGACCAGCTGCGCCGCTCCGGCTTCCCCGAGGAGGACGCGCGGGCCCTGCTGGAGGCCCGCGACCTGGTCAGCGCGCCCGCGCTCCCCGACCTGGCCCTGTCCGACGGCGAGGCGGTCGACCTGCCCGGCCGCGACCTGCGCGCCGTGTGGACCCCCGGGCACACCCCCGGCCACCTGTGCCTGCACCTGGCCGACGGCGGCAGGCTCTTCACCGGGGACCACGTCCTTCCCCGCATCACCCCGCACGTGGGCCAGTTCCCCCTCCTGTCCGAGGACGGCGACCCCCTGGGCTCCTTCCTCGCCTCTCAGCGCGACGTCGGCCGCCTCCCCGGAGCCGACCGCCTGGAGTGCCTGCCCTCTCACGAGAGGCGCTTCCTCGGACTCCCCGCACGCGCGCGGGAGATCACGGCCCACCACGAGGAGCGGCTCGACGAGATCACCCGCCTCCTCGCCGACGGCCCCGCCACGCTCTGGGCGGTCGCCTCCGGACTCGCCTGGAAGCGCCCCTGGGACCGCATGCGCGTCCAGGCCCGCCACATGGCCGCCTCCGAGACCGCCGCCCACCTGCGGCTCCTGGAGGAACGCGGCCTCGCCCGCCGCGCCGGACGCGGCGACGTGCCCCGCTGGAGCGCCACCGCGGGACGCCCGACATAGGATCCCTTACCAACCGGCCCGACGCCGACCCGAACACAACTGCCGAGTAACATAAGCACGCGCGCACCTGCCACCGGCCGACGGCATCCGCGCCCACGGCGACCGGGCCCGCGACCCAACGAAGAGGTGGACTCTTGACCCAGTCGGGCACCACACCGAGCCCACGGCCCCGTGCCGAGCGCCCCCTGCGCGTCGCCCTGCTGTCCTACCGCAGCAAGCAGCACGTCGGCGGACAGGGCGTGTACGTCCGCCACCTGTCGCGTGAGCTGGCCGCCCTGGGCCACGAGGTCACCGTCCTCTCCGGCCAGCCCTACCCCGTCCTGGACGAGGGCGTGACCCTGGAGAAGGTCCCCTCCCTGGACCTCTACAACGACGCCGACCCCTTCAAGGCCCCGCCCGTGCGCGAGTGGCGCGACTGGATCGACGTCCTCGAGGTCGCCACCATGTGGACCGCCGGGTTCCCCGAGCCCCTCACCTTCTCCCTGCGCGCCAACCGCGAGCTGCGCCGCCGCCTGGACGACTTCGACGTCGTCCACGACAACCAGACGCTGGGCTGGGGGCTGCTCGGCGTCAGGTCCGCCGGACTGCCGCTGGTCACCACCATCCACCACCCCATCAGCGTGGACCGCAGGATCGAGCTGGCCGAGGCCCGGGGCCTGCAGAAGCTCACCAAGCGCCGCTGGTACGGGTTCGTGGGCATGCAGGCCAGGGTCGCCCGCCGGCTCGACCCGATCCTGGTGCCCTCCCAGTCCTCCGCCGACGACATCGCCCGCGAGTTCGGCGTCGACCCCGCCGCCATGGAGGTCACCCCGCTGGGCGTGGACACCCGCCACTTCCACCCGCGCCCCGAGCTGGAGCGCGTACCGGGACGCATCGTGTGCACCGCCAGCGCCGACAGCCCCCTCAAGGGCGTGGCGGTCCTGCTGCGCGCCGCGGCCAAGCTCGCCACCGAACGCGACATCACCCTGACCGTCGTCAGCAGACCCAAGCCCGGCGGCCCCACCGACCAGCTCGTGGACGAACTGAGCCTGCGCGACCGCGTCGAGTTCGTCAGCGGCATCGACGACACCGCCCTGGCCGAACTCGTCGCCAGCGCGCAGGTGGCCGTCGTCCCGTCCTTCTACGAGGGGTTCTCCCTGCCCGCCGTGGAGGCCATGGCCTGCGCCACGCCGCTGGTGGCCAGCCACGCCGGAGCCCTGCCCGAGGTCGTGGGCACCGACGGGGACGCCGGGCGCCTGGTGCCACCGGGCGACCCCGAGGTGCTCGCCGACGCGCTCGCCGCCCTGCTCGACGACGACGCCGAACGCGAGCGCATGGGCGCCGCCGCCTGGCGCCGGGTCCAGGAGCGCTTCACCTGGAGGGCCGTCGCCGAGCTGACCGCGCGCCGCTACGCCTCCACCATCGACGCCGTGAGGGGGGACCGCCCCGTCCGCGACGGCGACCGCCCCGCCGACGGCGGCACGCGCCCCGCGCCCGAACCCGCTGAGTCCGCGTCCGCGCCAGCGCCCGAGCGGGCCCGCGCGAACGGCGCCTGACCCCTCGGGGCCGCGCGCCGCCCCGGAGGGCCGCACGGCGACCCACCTCCCCGCGTCCGCGGCCGCGGGGCCCGAAACCCAGATCCCCGAGCCAGATCCCCAGGGAGCCTCCACTGATCACCGTCGACTTCAACCTGTTCCCCGTCGGCCCGGGCGACCGCGTGCTCGACCTGGGCTGCGGCGGCGGCCGCCACGCCTTCGAGGTCTACCGCCGCGGCGCCGACGTCGTGGCCTTCGACCAGAACGTCGCCGACCTCGCCGAGGTCGAGACCATGTTCGCCGCGATGCGCCACGAGGGCGAGGCCCCCGAGGAGGCCAGGGCCGAGACCGTCAAGGGCGACGCCCTGGACATGCCCTTCGACGACGCCAGCTTCGACCGGGTGGTCGCGGCCGAGATCTTCGAGCACGTCCCGCACGACACCGCCGCGATGGCGGAGCTGTTCCGAGTGCTGCGGCCCGGCGGCATCGCCGCGGTGACCGTGCCGAGCTTCCTGCCCGAGCGCCTGTGCTGGGCCCTGTCCGAGGAGTACCACACCAACGAGGGCGGGCACATCCGCATCTACACGCGCGCCGAACTGGAGGCCAAGCTCAAGGCCACCGGCTTCGAGATCGGCCCGCACCACCACGCGCACGCCCTGCACGCGCCCTACTGGTGGATCAAGTGCGCGGTGGGCACCGACCGGGACGACCACCCGCTCGCCAGGGCCTACCACGACATGCTGGTGTGGGACATGCTCAAGGCGCCCGCGGTGACCCGCGTGGCCGAGCGCCTGCTCAACCCGGTCATCGGCAAGAGCGTGGTCGTGTACGTGCGCAAACCGCACGCCGCCTGATGTCCGTCGCCCCCGCACCCGCGCCCACGTCCGGACCGCCGCCGCGCGACGCCGAAGCCCTGAGCCTGCCCGGCGTGCTCGACGCCGAGCAGCTGCGCCGCTCGGCCTCCTACCTCGTGCACTGCCAGGAGGACAGCGGGGCCATCCCGTGGTTCCCCGGCGGGCACACCGACGTGTGGGACCACGTGGAGTGTGCCATGGCCCTGACCGTGACCGGCCTCGGCGCGCCCGGACACGCCGAGGCGGCCCGGCGCGCCTACCTGTGGCTGGCCGACAGCCGCGCGCCCGGGGGCGGGTGGCCCGCCAAGTTCCGCCAGGGCGTCCCGGCGACGCGGCTGCGCGAGGCCAACCACGCCGCCTACCCGGCGGTGGGCCTGCTCCACCACCTGCTCGTCACCGGGGACACCGCGTTCGCCGAGCGGATGTGGCCGGTGGTCGAGGAGGGCCTGGAGTTCGTCCTGGCGCTGCGCGGCGAGCACGGGGAGATCCTGTGGGCCCGCTCGGAGGACGGCGCCCCCGGCGACCACGCGCTGCTGACGGTGTGCGCGAGCGTGCACCACGCGCTGCGCTGCGGCGCCGCGCTGGCCGCGCGCCTGGGCCGCTCCCGTCCCGCGTGGACGGCCGCCGCCGACCGTCTCGCGGTGCTCATCAACGAGCACGAGGACCTGTTCGCGGACCGCGGGCGCTTCTCGATGGACTGGTTCTACCCCGTCCTGGGCGGCGCCGTGCGCGGCGCCGCCGCCAAGGAGCGGATCGCCGAGCGCTGGGACCGTTTCGTGGTGCCCGGGCTGGGCGTGCGCTGCGTGAGCGACCAGCCGTGGGTGACCGCGGCCGAGTCCTCGGAGCTGGTGCTGGCCCTGGCCGCCGTCGGCGACGTGGACGCGGGCGTGCGCCTCCTGCGGGACGTGCAGCACCTGCGCGACACCGACGACGGCGTGTACTGGACGGGCTACCAGTTCGCCGAGCAGGTGCGCTGGCCCGTGGAGCGCAGCACGTGGACGTCGGCCGCCGTGATCCTGGCGGTGGACGCGCTCACCGGGACCACGCCGGGCTCGCGGGTCTTCCTGCACACCTGGGACGGGGAGCCCGCCGACTAGGCCGTGCCCGGCGGAACACGGGGGACCCGACGCACGGGGAGGGCCCGGCGGTACGCACCGCCGGGCCCTCCCCGTTCTCACCGGCTCCGGTCACCACCGGATCCGGCCGTCACCAGAGGTCGTCGCGTCTGGCCGGCGGACTCTCACCGCCGCCGCCACCGCCGCCGCCCTCCTCGCCGCCGCCGCCCTCACCGGGACCCGGCTCGGTCCCCGGTCCGGGGAACTCCGGCCACTCCGGCTCGGTGGGCGTCTCCGGCTCCACGGGTGTCTCGGGCGTGGTGGGCGCCTCGGGCTCGGTGGGCGTCTCCGGCTCCACGGGCGCCTCCGGCTGCTGCGGCTGCTGCGGCTGCTCGGTGGACACGTCCGGAGCCCAGTTCTCGGCGGTGCCGCTGAAGGCCGGACTCGGGAACGAGCCTGGCTCGTAACCCTCCATCGCGGTGCTCATGTACCGGTTCCACAGCGACGCGGGGAGCGTACCGCCCGAGAGACTGCCGTATCCCGGGATGCTGAAGCTCTCGTTGTTGCCGCTGTAGATCCCCACCGCCGTGGACAGCTGCGGGGTGTAACCGACGAACCAGGCGGCGACGCTGCCGTCGGTGGTACCGGTCTTGCCCGCGGTGGGGTGGTTCGCCAGCCGCGCCGCGGTTCCGGTACCGCCGTTGACCACCTGCTGGAGGGCGTAGGTGACGTCGGCCGCGGTCTCCTCCTCCAGAGCCCTGTTGCTCTCCACCTCCGGGCGCACGTTCTCGCCCTCGGAGTCGACGATCTCCCGGACCACGTGCGTCTCGACGTGCACGCCGCCGTTGGCGAAGGTGGCGTACCCGCTGGCCTGGTCGACCGTGCGGGCGCTGGAGGCGCCCAGCGGCATGACCGGCACCAGCTGGCTGTCGGGGATGCTCCCCTCGGGCCACCCCGCGGCGTAGACGGTGTCGCGGATGTTCTCGAAGCCGACCTCCTGGGCCAGCTCGATGTAGCCGAGGTTGTTGGAGACCTGGGTGGCCTGGGTGAGCGTCATGATGCCGCCCGGCGAGTTGCCCGCGTTCTGGATGCGCGAGCCCGCGATGGTGCGCGGACCGCGCCCGTCCACCGTGGAGTTGAGGCTGTAGCCCTGCTCCAGGGCGGTGGCGAGCACGTAGGGCTTGAAGGCCGAACCGGTCTGCGCCGCGCCGAGGAAGGAGCTGTCGTACTGGTTCTCCCAGTAGTCGTGGCCGCCGTAGAAGGCCAGGACCTCGCCCGTCTCCGGGTCGATGGTGGTCAGACCGACGTTGACGCCCTCGGGCCGGTCCTCCGGCGGGACCATCTCCTCCACCGCCGCGTAGGCGGCGTCCATCATGTCCTGGTCGAACGTGGTGACGATCCTGTAGCCCTGGCGGTTGACCTGGTCCTCGGTGAAGCCGAGCCGCTCCAGCTCGCTCATCGCCTCCTGGAGCATGTAACCCTTGTAACCGCTCAGGTCCGTGCCCTCGCTGGGCCGTTCGGGCTCGGGCGCCGGGAACTCCATCGCGTCGGCCTCGGCCTGCGTGATGGCGCCTGTGGTGACCATGCCCTCGACGACGTACTCCCAGCGGCGCTCCATCCCGGGAGTGGTCTCCACGTCGGCCTCGCCGAAGTGGGTCGGCTGCTGGATGGCGGCGGCCAGGAAGGCGGCCTCGCCGGGCTCCAGGTCCTGGACGTCCTTGTGGTAGTACGCCTGCGAGGCGGCCTGGACTCCGTAGGCGTTGCGACCGAAGTAGATGGTGTTGAGGTACTGCTCCATCACCCACTCCTTCGTCTCGCTCCGGTCGACCTTGAGGGCGATGATGATCTCCCGCACCTTGCGGGTGATGGACACGTCCCGGGTGATGCCCTCGTAGTAGTTGCGGACCATCTGCTGGGTGATGGTGGAACCGCCCTGGACCTGCTCGCCGGTGACGGTGGACCAGACCGCGCGCGCGGTACCGCTCACGGACACGCCGGGCTCGGTCCAGAAGCCGCGGTCCTCGGCGGAGACGACCGCCTCGACGACGTTCTCACCGCCGCCCTCGGTCATCTCGTCGTAGGCCAGGATCTCCCGGTGGGTGCCCCGGTAGGCGAACTCGGTCTCGCCGTCGGCGAAGTAGAAGGTGGAACCCTCCTCCAGGACGTCGGCCTTGGCCGCGTCCGGGACCTCGACGGTGCTGTAGAAGAAGGCGAAGACACCGCACCCGGCGATGAAGAACACGCCGGTGACGATGAGGAAGACCCGGAGGATCCTCCACCAGAGGGGCTTCTTGGCCTTCTGGCCCGCGCCCTTCTTCTTCCTGCCCCGCGCCTTGGGGTCACCCGGGCCCTTGGGCCCGCCGGGCCCGGTGCCTCCGGGACCGGCCGGTCCCTTGGGGCCGCCAGGGCCGGTGGGACCGCTGGGGCCACCGGAGTTACTGGAACTGGTGGTGTCGCCGGGGCCCGCGGGACCGGATGCGGAGCCGTGGCCGGAACCCGCGGAACCGCTGGCGTCAGAGCCGGAACCGGTGGGGCTTCCGGGACCGCCGGGGTCGCCGTGCGCCCCGGAGTACGCGGCAGCGGCGGCCGCTCCTGCGGCACNCGCGGTGGAACCGGGGCGGGTGCCCCGGTCCTGCTCGTCGGAGGGCGACTCCGACACGTAGGACGAGAGGCGGCGCGGCTCGGGCCACAGGGACGCCGTCTCGGCCGCGGAGGACTCGTCGATCCTCTGCTCACCGTCGCGGTCCGGAGCCACGGCGTCCGGAGCGGCGGGCACAGCGGACTCGGAGTGCTCGTCACGTTCGGCGGGCCCGGCGGGCCCGGTGGACCCGGTGGACCCGTCCGCGAAGTCCTGGACGTCGGTCACGGTTCCGGCCACGGGACTCTTGGGAACTCCCGTGTCCTCCTGCCCGCGCGGGCTCCAGAGGTCGGTCCTGTCCTCCGCGGTACCGGCGTTCGAGGAGGCGTCGTCGGACGTCTCCCCGGCCGAGGCGGCAGCGCGGACGGAGTCGAGCGAGATGGGCTCGGTCGGGGCGGACACCGGCGATGGGGGCTCGCCGGTACCGGCCGTACCGTCCTGGTCGTCGGACGTGTCGTCGGACGTGTCATCGGCTGCGGAGGGCCGGTCGGCCTGGGAGGACTGACCGTCCCCACGGGCGCCGTCCCGGAGCGTGTGGGACTCCTCCGCGCCCGTGCTGCCGGCTGAGGCGGGGGAGCCGACTTCCGGAGAGGCGTCAGTGGCACCGGTGCCGTGCGTGTCCGCGGGGACGCCGGAGGTCTCCTCCGCGGCGTCGTCGCTCGTACCGTCGGAACCGAAGCCCTGTTCCGCGAGGCTGCGGGCGACCTTGTCGCGGAGGAAGGTACCGCTGGTCTTGAAGGTGACCGGGCTGATGAACTCCGGTTCGGGCTGTTCTCCTACGCCTTCTTCTCCTCCAGGAGCGTCATGAGGAGGTTGGTCCCCCTCGGTGTTGGGTATTCCACCCTCGGGAGTGTGCTTGTTGGACAGCTCTTCGGCAGAGGTGTTCCTGGTGTCCGGCGTGTCCTTCCCGGGACGCTGTCCATCCGCCCCGCTCTCGCCGTGTGTGCTCTCGCTCAGTTCCCCGCCCCCATGGCAAATCACGTCCGGCACCGTGCCGTCCTCATGTTTGACGCGCAAGTGCCCCGGATCGTTCAGTTCGAGTCAGGACCGAAGCGGTAATTCGGGGAATAACGCCGCCATCGCTCAGCCCTCCAGGCCACGATACCCGCCCGTAACCATGTCAAGTCCGAGCAGGTAAGCGCACCGTCACTTCTTACCCAAGGGTTACCCCTGGCAGCTGTGTATCGGGAAGACTGTTAGCCCGCTCACTCCCCCTCGGTGCGTTCGAGCACCCGCAGGGAGCCCACCGCGCGCATCTCCTTGAACTCCCCCGAGTCGAGGGCCTTCCGGTAGATGTTGTAGGGCGGTCGGCCGCCGTCCTCGGGGTCGGGGAACACGTCGTGGATGACGAGGGCCCCGCCGGGGGCGACGTGGGGACTCCAGCCAGCGTAGTCGTTCTGGGCGGCCTCCTCGCTGTGGCCGCCGTCGATGAAGACCATGCCGAGCGGGGTGCCCCAGACAGCGGCGACATCGGTGGACCGGCCGACGAGCGCGATGATCTCCTCGTCCAGGCCCGCGTCGGTGATCGTGTGCCGGAAGTGCGGAAGGGTGTCGAACCTGCCGGTCGCCTCGTCCACCAGGGACGCGTCGTGGTACTCCCAGCCCTCCTGGTGCTCCTCCGAGCCCCGGTGGTGGTCGACCGTGAGGACCTTGGCTCCGGTGACGCGGGCGGCCGCGCCGAGGAAGATCGTGGACTTTCCGCAGTAGGTGCCGATCTCCACGACCGGTCCGACCTGGGCGTAGTCGACAGCGGCCTCGAAGAGGGCGGTGCCCTCGTCCGTGGGCATGAAGCCCTTCGCGGCCTCCGCGGCGGTCAGCAGCTCGGCGGGGATTGTCTTCGTCATGCGGGAATTGTCCCACCAGCGGAAACAGAAACGGACAGTGGCCCGTGTGGGTGGGACAGCCGCACCCCAAGGGCTTCGTGTCCGGTTGTCCACAGCACGCAACACCCTCTGGCCCCGACACA
>ANAW01000273.1:0-56498 GCA_000340945.1 Nocardiopsis synnemataformans DSM 44143
GGGGCCAGAGGGTGTTGCGTGCTGTGGACAACCCGCACCAAGCCCCCGCTGGAAGATGCTGGAGCTGACACACCGCTCCCAGGAGGCGGGACACCCGGTGGGCGAGGCGTGGAACGCTTCCGCCGACCCGGGCCGCGAGGGGTGGGGAGTCGGCTCTCGTCAGGGGCGAGGAGCAGACCCCCGTCACAGCAGGAGTGGACGAGGAACGTGCTCGCCTTCCTCGCCCAGCTCGATACCGGGTGCAACACGCAAGCGCGAGTTCCGGAAGCCCCTTCTCGGCGCACGCTGAACACCGCGGTCACGGCCTCGTCGTGCGCCTGGGGGTGAAGGGGTGGGGGACCCGCGTCGGAGGGACTGCCTCTGGTTAGTCCTCGTCGGCTTCCGGGATGTCGATGAGCTGCCGCAGCAGCGCAAAGAAGTCTTCTTCGCTCATCGCCGACCAGTCCACGTACTCGTTCATGATCTGCGATTTTCCCCAACCGGGGGCTGATAAGCCTGTGTTCGCCGTATTGGTTCGGGAAGTCTCGGTTAACGAGGCGTTAGCGCAGGTGGTCGGCTTGGCCTCCTGCGGCCTGGAGAACCCACCGGATCGGCTGAAGGACCTACCAGATCACGCTCGGGACCTCAGCCGAAAGGAACCGAAACCCGACCCGGTCAGCTTCCCCACGGCAGACGCACAGGACGCACACGACGCGGCGGCTGTTCGGCGCTCCACCCTCGGCACCCCACCAACCACGCTCGCCCCCCGTACCCTGTCCCCGCCTTGTCCCCGTCCTCCGCCTCCCGGCAGCGTCTCAGACCACCCTCAGCAGCGCCTCAGACGCGCTGCTGGAGGGCTCCCCGGCACTCGGGGCACCGGCACCGCTTGTTGTACCCGGTGACGGTTCCATGCGGCAGGGAGGGATCCCGCTGCTCGGTGAGCGTGAAGTCGAGCTGGTCGCCGAAGGCGGTGAGGATACGGCCGGTCGAGAAGACCTGGGCCGGGCTGACGTCGAGTTCGGCGGCCGCGTCGTCGATGTGCTTCCCCATCCGGAGTTTCGCGATGAGACGGGAGCGGGTGCTCGGCGGCATCTCCGCCTCCGCGTTCGCGATCAGCTGCTCGGCGTCGTCAATGGGGTAGCTCATGGGTTTCCTCTATGTGTACGGTTACGCCCGCCGAAGCAGGCACCTCAAGCATCGTACGCTGTTTCTCCACGCTGGCATCAAGGTGAGACATACAGGACAGGGGTAACCAGGCGGCCCTCCCACCTCTGGAGCCACTGCGCCCCCGAGGTCACCGGTCTTCCACCCCTGATGCCACTGAAGTCCGCGGGGCTCCGCAGGGCCACGGACCCGGAACCCGCCAGCGGCCCCGCCCCTCCCACGGGTCCTGACCCTTCCATGAGCCCCGGCCGCTTCGGCCCCTCCTCCGCTCCGGCCGCGTACCGGGAAGCCGGGTCCCCCGAGGGTCCCAGAGGCACGCGGCTGGGGTAATTCCTGGCGCGCCTGTCTGATGCACTTGATATTCCTGTTGCCCCCGTTGTGCCTGTTACTCCTGTTTCTCAAGTGCCCAGAGAAACACTCTGTACTCTTCCCCCAAACCTCCCCGCCCTTCCCACCACCCACTTCTGCTTCCGCCCCTGCTCCGCTTCCACCTCGCTTCCGCTCCCAGTTCCCCTCCGCTCCCGCCACATCTCGCACGTCCTCGCCCGCCTTCAACTCCCCTGCACCCCCTCCAACCTCTCTCCAACCTCCCTCCAGCTCTCCCCCCGGTCCCTGCCCTCATGACAAAAGACGGGTTTGTCGTTCCACCCCGCGGGTTTCCGCCCGCCGTAATGCATCGAATCGGCAGCTGTTTTCTAGAAACTCATTGCTAGATGCTAGGTAGCGTGTTTCGCTGGTGGTACACCTCCGCCACTCTGCGTCATGGGATCATCGTTATGACCAGCCCCACGGTCCGTCGTCGACGGCTGTCCGCCGAACTCCGCCGCCATCGCGTACGGGCGGGTATGACCCTCAGCGATGTCGCGGACGAGCTGGAGTGGTCCCCGGCCAAGCTCGGACACATCGAGACCGGCATCCGCAAGTGGCCATCGGTCATGGAGATCTCCGCCCTCCTGCGCCTGTACGGCGTCACCGGCGGACAGCGGGAGGCCATCCTGACCCTCGTCCGGGAGTCCCGCCTCCGTCCGTGGTGGACCGAGTACGAGGACGTCCTCTCCTCCGCCTACGTGGGCAACGAGGCGGGCGCCGTCTCCGTGCAGTCCTACGCGGGCATACTCGTCCCCGACCTCCTCCAGGTGCCCGACTACACCGCTGCGGTGGCGCGGGCCCTGGGCCACGGCGAGCGCACCGTCGAACGCATGGTGGCCGCCTACCTCAAGCGCCAGGAGGTCCTGGACCACGGCGGCCCCGACCTCGGTTCCCCTGGAGGCCTGGTCCGCTACCACGCCATCGTCGAGGAGGACGCCCTCCAGCGGGTGTCCGGGAACCGCGAGCTGCTGCGCGCGCAGACCAGCCGCATCGTGGAGCTGGCCACCGGGTCCGACCGGGTGACGGTGCAACTGCTGCCCACCTCGGCCGGCCCGCACCCCGGCGTCGCGGGGCCCTTCTCCGTCCTGGAGTTCGACGAGGACGAGGCCGCCCTGGCCTATGTCGAGGCCACCCAGGGCGGCTCCATCGTGGAGGCGGAGGAGTCGGTCGCGGCCTGCAAGCGGGTGTGGTCCGAACTCACCCGGATCGCGGCTTCTCCGCAGGTCAGCATGGGAATTCTGCGCCGGATGGCGCTGCTGACCTGAGGTCACGCGTGCGCTCTTCACGTATCGGGTCCAGAAGTTGGTGGAAATCGGTCCACTGTGGCGGGGACCGCTCCCGGCGGCTTGCTAGTCTGCTTGGTGACAACCTCATAAAGTTCTCTGCGGAGCCCCCGTCCCGGACGGGAGCCCGCGTTGACGCACCGGATTAACGAAAGGGTCCAGACAGTGAAGAAGATCATCGTTCTGGCGCTGGTGGCCCTCGGGGCTTTCGCCGTCTACCGCAAGATCCAGGCGGACCGCGCCGAGCTCGACCTGTGGACCGAGGCCACGGCGGCCAGCGAGAGCTGACCGACGGACCTCCTGGCCGTCTGACGCGGCCGTGGGGCTTCCACAGGGCGAACCGGGGACTGGCGCGCGCGCCGTCCCGGCCCGCTCGTGAGTGACACGAAGACGTGGGTGGGCCGATAATCCCGAGGTGCGACCCACGGCTTTGTGCTGCTCCCAGTTCCGAACCGTGGCTCCGCGTGTGGGACCCCGGCCGGGTGAGCGGGACCGCCCTCCGATGAAGGTATGCTCTCCAGAGTGACCAGGGCTTGTGCCCGGGTTCATGGGGCCATAGCTCAGCTGGCAGAGCGCCGGTTTTGCATACCGGAGGTCAGGGGTTCGACTCCCCTTGGCTCCACCCAGGAAAAGCGCAGACAGGCGTTGTGACGGGGACTCCCTGCGGGGGTCCCCGTTTCCTGTTGTGGGGGCACGCTGGAGGCGCTGCGGGGGCGCTGGGCCGGATACGGACCGGCCGGGGCGGAGCCCGCCATCTCGGGAGCCCCGCCGCCCCATGAGCCCCCGGGTCTCCTGGGCGCTCCGGCCCTCCGCTTCCAGGGCCCCGTGGGCGGTCGCGCGGTGCGGTGCCTCCGGACGCGGTCGAGCCCTCGTCGTGTCCCGTCGGCGGACCTCCCCGCCCTCCCGCGCGAGCTGTGCGGCCGATGGAGGATACGTCGTGAAAAAGCGGAATGGGCGTTTCGTGGCGTTCCGAAAAAGCTCTTCCTCCACCGAAGTCCACGGAACTGATTTTGTTACTAATCGGTAGTTCCGGTTCGTCCCCCAAGGTGGGAAATGGGGGGCGGGTGTGGTCGCAAGGCATGTACGACCGAGGGGTCCGTATAGCCCGTTCGGATGACATGGATGACGCAGAGTCCACTTCGCCCGGTCGCGTCCGGGTACCCGGTCCCACCGGGCGGTCGTCATGAAGTCGCAGGTCATCGCGCATGCAATGGAAAGTCGAGGCGGTCTCCTGGCGCCTTCGCGCAGCAGGCCCGCTTCTACCATATGCAGTTACTCTGCGTGTGTGTATGATGACACTTCCCCTAAGTGCAATGGTCCTAGTGGGCCATATGAGAAATAGGCCTCTTGGGGTCTGTTGGTGAACTGGGACGAACCGTAGTTTCGACACCAGCGACAACGAGGAAGACAGCGCGCCGAAACGATCGACCCCCGAAGGCGAGCCTGGCGGCCCCCGCCCGGCCTCGTAACACCGTCCTCGGATCGGTCCGCGTCTCCTCACCCGCCGACGGTCGCGCCAGTCGGCGGATTCCGATCACCACACATGCTGATCTTGGGAGTGGGGCAACATGTGGAATGAGAAGATGGCGGCCCGTGCCAAATGCCGCGAGATCGACCCGGACGCGCTGTTCGTGCAGGGCGCTGCGCAGAACCGCGCCAAACTGATCTGCCGGGGCTGCCCGGTCCGGACACAATGCCTGGCAGAGGCGTTGGACGGCCGTATCGAGTTCGGTGTCTGGGGAGGCATGACCGAACGCGAGCGCCGCGCCCTGCTGCGCCGACGCAAGGACGTCACCAACTGGTACGAACTGCTCACCAGCGCCGAGCGCCAGTACGAGCGGGAGCAGGCCGAACAGGATCCCTCGACCTTCCCGACCCCGGTCGCGGCTCCGGCCCTGACCTCGTCCCCCGCGGCGGACCCGGACCCGGTCCCGGCTTCGGTCACCGCTCCGGTCCCGGTCGCGGCTCCGGACCCGACCAGGGCCGTCGCACCGGTCCCGACGCGGATCCCCGCCGCCGTCGCCGCTCGGTGACGACGGGCTCCCGGGGAGGGGAGCCCCGGTGACCCGGCGACCGGTGACCCCCGGGCCCGGTGATCCCGGGTCCCGGCGCCCCGGAGTCCTGACGGCCGGGGCCCGACAGACGAAAGTCGATGCGGCCTCCGCCGAAAGGGGGAGGTCCGGATCAGGGGAGGATCAGGGACGGCCCCGATAGCCGTAGCCGTTCCTATGGCGCATCATGAGGGGAGTACGGCCGATCCGTGCCGTACTCCCGTCGCCGTTGGGAGTGGGAGTGGCTGTGCAGGACCCTCAGTATCCGGCGAGGCGCCCCTGGGAACCGCAGGCCAGGCCGCAGATCCGCCTCACCGACGCCGAACGCGACGCCGCGATCACGGTTCTCCAGGAGGCCTTCGGCCGCGGCCAGCTCGACGAGGAGGAACTCGACGAGCGCACCGACAGGGCCATGCGGGCCAAGTTCGGGGCCGACCTGGCCCCCCTCACCGAGGACCTGGGCGTCACCCCCGCGGGAACGCCCCGGGCGGGGACCTCCGGCTCCTTCGGTCTGTTCAGCGGCCAGGGCGGCCGCCAGGGGGCGGACTCGCGTGAGCCCCTGCCGAGCACCTCGGCCGAACGGGTCGTTGCCGCGGTCGGGCACGCGGGGAACTACTTCCTCCCCGTCATCGCCCCCCTGGTGCTCCTCCTCGTGAGCGACAGGATCTCGCCCTACGTGCGGCGCCAAGCCATGGAGTCGCTCAACTTCCAGCTCTTCTGCGTCATCGCCGGGCTCACCAGCCTGGCCCTCTTCTGGCTCGTCGCGCCCCTGCTGGTGACGCTGGCGGTCGCCCTGGGCTGGGCGATCCTCCCGCTCGTCGCCAGCATCTCCAGCCTCATGGGGAACAACTGGCGCTACCCCCTGACCTTCCGCGTCCTCAAGGACTCCTGAGGGCCCGGCCGGGGGCGGGACGGGGCGCCGGCGGGGAGCCGCCTCCGGGTGCCCCTGAGCCGTGTACGGCGAGGCCGCACGGGCGTCCCGGAGCCGCGCACGGTGGTACCGCGCCGCCGCCACGGAGCCGGGGCGCGGCGGTTCACGGACGCGCCGCCTCCGGGCACCCCCCGACACGACGAAGCCGGGACGGAAGGATCCGTCCCGGCGGAGGGAGGGTAGCCAGTCCGGGGTCGGGGTCTCCCCCCGCACGGCACGGCTGTCCGTCTCTCGTCGATCCTGCGGGCAGCCCTAGTGTCCGGGCTTGCCGTTCTCCTTGGACCGGTTCTCGCCCGCGGCGGTGCGAACGGTCTCCTTGGTCTTGTTCTTGGCGGTCTTGGCAGCCTTGGCGGTCTCCTCCGCGGCCTCCGTGGCCTTGTCCGCCGTCGCCGAGGCCCGCTCCTCCAGGTTCTCCCGCGTCTCGCGGACCTGGTCGCGCGCCTGGTCCAGGTGCTCCTGCCACTCGGCGTCCTGGGACGCCTGGCGCATACGGACCAGCGAGTACACGACGATGCCGCCGACCACGGCGGCGCCGCCGATCAGGACACCCCGGGGGATCCGGCGGTTGCCCCGCCGGAGCAGCATGAGCCCGCGGCGACCCGGGTTCGGGTCCACGCGGTGCGCGGCCGCGGTGAGCACCTCGGCGACCCGCGGTGCCACGGTGTCCTCCACGCGCAGCGCGGCGTTCTCCAGCCGGGGTGCGGTCCAGCCGCGCGCCTGGAGGAGCTTCAGAGCAGCCTGGTCGCGTGCCTGGTCGGCATACGGGCCAAACCGATCGGCCTGTTCCCGGGCCTTTTCCCGGGCCATGCCCTGTAGGCGAGCGAGGCTCGCCTCAGTCTCTTTCTTGCGTGCCTTGAGTCGCTTGGAAGTGATAGGCACGTCGTCAGCTCCTTCGGTCGTTCACCGGTTCTACGGTCTCCACCCGGTGAGGCCGACGCTCGACGCCACACGGATGGTTTCTCCGTCGTCCTTACCCGTTACCCGGGTGTTATCTCAACATACGTCCTCTCCGTGTGTGATCTTCGTTTCGACACCGCCCGAGGGTTTTTCTCCTGTCCGCCCGCCGCGAACGGCAGGGCCGCGAGGGGGNCCCGCGAGGAGGCGGTACCACTCTCCGGAGCAGAGCTGACACTCTTCGTGAAACACGTCCCGTTTCGGCGCGGACGGGGTTCCGGCCGGGGTGGACGGAGGACCGGCGAGCTGCCCGGACGCCGCGGGAACGCACCGGATCCAGGACGAGCCCGGGGGACGGACGGGTAACGTGAGCACGTAAACGAAGTCGACCGAAAGGCACGTAGGTGTCGGACTCCACGGTTCAGCCCACCGCGCGGCTGAACACCTCCAAGGGAACCATCGTCATCAGGCTGTTCGAGAAGGAGGCGCCGGAGACGGTCGCCAACTTCATCGGCCTCGCCGAGGGCTCGAAGCAGTGGGTGGACCCCACCACGGGCAAGCCCTCCAGCAGCAGCCTCTACGAGGGCACGATCTTCCACCGCGTCATCGACGGTTTCATGATCCAGGGCGGTGACCCGCTCGGCACCGGCCGCGGCGGCCCCGGCTACACCTTCAAGGACGAGATCCACCCGAACCTGCGCTTCGACCGCCCGTTCCTGCTGGCCATGGCCAACGCGGGTCCCGGCACCAACGGCTCGCAGTTCTTCGTCACCGTGGACAAGCCGTACTGGCTCGACGGCCGCCACACCATCTTCGGTGAGGTCGTCGAGGGGGACGACGTGGTCACCGCGATCTCCCACGTCGAGACCGACTCCCAGGACCGCCCCACCGACGACGTGGTGATCAACAGCGTCGAGATCACCCGCTAGCGGTGACGGCGCCCCGGCTCCGAGGAGGAACCCGCCCATGACCGCATCCCCACCGCCGTCCGGAGCGGTTCCGGAGCCGGAGCGCCCGGCCCCGCGCACCTGCTACCGCCACCCCGACAGGGAGACGGGGGTCAGCTGCAGCAGGTGCGAGCGGCCGATCTGCCCGGACTGCATGGTCGAGGCGTCCGTGGGCTTCCAGTGCCCCGGCTGCGTCTCGGAGGGGAACCGCGGGGTGCGTCGGGCCAGGACCACCTTCGGGGGCAGGGCCGTCGCCAAGCCGTACGTCACCTGGACGATCCTCGGCATGATGGTGGCCGGGTTCCTCGCCCAGCTGGGTACGTCCAACCCGGTCGGTCAGGCGGGCGCCTCGCCCCTGGTCTGGGAGTTCGCCATGCTCGGCATCGGCCGGGTCGAGGACGGAACCCTGCTCGGGGTGCTCCCGGGCGAGTGGTACCGGCTCCTCACGGCCGCGTTCCTGCACGGCAGCATCTTCCACCTGCTGTTCAACGGGTACGCCATGTACCTGTTGGGGACGCAGTTGGAGCGCTGGCTGGGACACGTCCGCTTCCTGACCCTGTGGGTGCTCGGGGCGCTCGCGGGGTCGGTGCTCAGCCTCCTGGCGGAGCCCAACCAGTTCTCGGTCGGCGCCTCCGGAGCGATCTTCGCCCTGTTCGGGGCGGTGCTCGTCATCGGCAGGCGCCTGCGCCTGGACCTGCGCATGATCGGCGTCCTGCTGGCGGTCAACCTCGTGCTGACCTTCGTGGTCCCCAACATCTCGTGGACCGCGCACATCGGCGGCCTGGTCGCCGGGCTCGTGCTCGGCGCCGTGTTCGCCTACCTGCCCGGGAAGTCCGCCGGGAACCGGGCCCGCACGGTCACGCACGTCCTGCTGGCGGCGGCGTTCGCCGCCCTGCTCGTGGCCCTGGTGGCCGCGGCGCCGCTGATCGTCCTCGGCTGACGGGGGAGAGGCCGGGGCCCCGGAGGAGACATCCTCCGGGGCCCCGTTGTCCACGCACACCCTGGCGCGGCCCCCGGCCCCGACGTGTTCGGGCATGGCGAGGAGAGCTACCCACAGCCTGTGGATAACTCTGTGGAAAACCCGTGTCGTTGCTGTTCACCGGGGTGCGGACATGCCTGTGGAGGAGAGCACCCGGAGGAGGACCCGCGGTCGTCGCCGGGCGATCCGACCGCCCGGCCGGGGGGTCAGTGCCAGCGCGTGGACAGGATGACGGCCACGATGATGCCGCTGAAGCCGATCAGCAGGTTCCAGTTCTGCCAGTCCTGCATGTAGGGGATCTGGCTGCCCGCGATGTAGTAGACGGCGATCCACAGGATGCCCAGCGTGAAGAAGCCGAGCATCGCCGGTGCCAGCCAGCGCGGACTGACCTTGGGCTTCTCCTTCGAAGGAGGCGGCGTGTAGACGGCCTTCTTGCGATCGCTGCGGGACTTGGGCACGGTCGCTGCTCCAGTACGTGGGGCGGGTTCCTGAACGAGAACACAGTCTACGCCCCGGGAGGAGCCCCCGTCACCGGCGGGACGTACCGGATCCGCGTCAGGTTGCGGGGCCGCAGGGCCGGACCCCTCCGGCCGACCGGGTGTCTTCCGGCCGCACCGCACGCCGACGCACGTCCCGCCCCCGCACACGGCGGCGGGCCGCCCCGTGCTGTCGCACGGAACGGCCCGCCGTCACGTTCGCTCCCTCAGTCCCTGCGCATGGACGGGAACTCGAAGCCGTCCTCACCACCGCCGGGAGGGCTCTCACCGCCGTCCCCGCCGCCGGGCGGGGTCTCCCCGCCCTCACCGGGAGGGGACTCGCCGCCATCGTCACCGCCGGGCGGCGGCTCCTCCGTGGCCGGTTCGGTCGCGAGCACGACGTTCACCGTGCTCCCGGGCGCCACGGTCTGCCCCGGCCCCGGGTCCTGCCGGATGACCGTGCCGACCGGGCCCTCCGTGCTCGGCTCCTCGGAGAAGGAGGCGCTCAGGTCCCTCTGCGCCAGCGCGGACTCCGCGCCGTCCCGGGTCATGCCGACCAGGTCGGGCACCTCCACCTCGTCGGGGCCCGAGGAGATCAGCAGCGTGATGTCGGTGTCCGGCGCGACCGACTCCCCGGCGGCCGGGTCGGTGCCGATCGCCTGGCCCTCGGGCACGCTGTCGTCCGCCCTCTGCTCGGAGGTGACGTTCTCGAAGCCCGCGTCGTTCAGCGTGCCGGTCGCGTCGGACTCGGACTGGCCCTCCACGGACGGGATCTCCATGGCGTCCGGGCCGCTGGAGACGTGCAGGACGATCTCCTCGTCCACCGGGACCTCGTCACCGGCGGGCGGGTCGGTCTCGATGACCTGGCCCTCCTCGACGTCCTGGCTCGCCTGCTGCTCCTGGGTGACGCTCTCGAAGCCCGCCTCGCTGAGGGAGGTCTGGGCCTCCTCGACGGTGGATCCCGCCACGTCCGGCACCGCGGCGGTCTGCGTCTCGGGCTCCCCTCCCCCCAGGTTCATCAGCACGAACACCAGCACCAGGGAGGCGATCACGCCGACACCCAGCAGGACCCACAGCGCGGTCTTGCCGCCGCGGTTCTTCCCGCGGTCGTCGTAGCGGTCGTCGTAGTCGTCGTCGTAATCGTCGTAGTCGTCGTACCGGTCGGCGGGCGCGGGCGGCATCGCCGTCGTGGCGCCGGCGGCGGCCATGGCCATGGTGCCCGCCTGGGTGGGCATCCCCGCCAGGCCGCGCTGGATGTCCGCGCGCATCTCGGCCGCGTTCTGGTACCGCTCCTCGCGGTTCTTGGTCATCGCCCGGAGGGTGACGTCCTCCAGCCAGTGGGGGATCTGCGGGTCGATCTCGCTCGGCGGGATCGGCTCCTCGCGCACGTGCTGGTAGGCGATCGAGACGGGCGAGTCACCCGTGAACGGCGGACGGCCGGTGAGCAGCTCGTAGAGCACGCAGCCCGTGGAGTAGATGTCGCTGCGCGGGTCCACCCGCTCACCGCGCGCCTGTTCCGGGGACAGGTACTGGGCGGTGCCGATGACCTGGGAGGCCTGCGTCATCGTCGCCTGGTTGTCGTCCATGGACCGGGCGATGCCGAAGTCCATCACCTTGACGTCGGCGCCACGGGTCAGCATCACGTTCGCGGGCTTGATGTCGCGGTGGACGATGCCGTTGTCGTGGCTGTACTCCAGCGCCTTGAGGATGCCGTCGACCAGCTCCGCCGAGCGCTCCGGCAGGAGGCGTCGGTCGTCGTCCAGCAGCTCCTTCAGGGTCCGCCCGTCCACGTACTCCATGACGATGTAGGGGATGGACACCCCGTCGATCATGTCCTCGCCGGTGTCGTACACCGCGATGATGGCCGGGTGGTTCAGGGAGGCGGCGGACTGCGCCTCCCGTCTGAACCTGGCCTGGAAGATGTGGTCCCGGGCCATGTCGTGTCGGAGGGTCTTGATGGCGACGAGCCGGTCGAGACGCAGGTCGCGTGCGCGGTAGACCTCGGCCATGCCGCCGCGCCCGACGATGGTGTCGAGCTCGTAGCGTCCGCCGAGGAGCCGGGGCTGGGACATGTCGTGTAGTGATCCTCGTGTCTTCCGGAGGCCGCCCGCGGGCCGCCGCCTACCCTGAACGTCTCTCGCTCACGGTCTCTAGGGTGTGGTGCCTTCTTCGCCTTCTCCGCCGCCGCCGTTGTTGTCGCCGCTGCCGCCGCCGTCCTCGCCGCCGCCGCTGCCTCCCCCGCCGTTGTTCGGCGGAGGATCCTGGGGTCCGCCCGTGCCGTTGTCGGGCGGAGGGCTCTGGCCGCCCTCGGAGTCGTCGTCCTCGCCGTCATCGGGAGCGTCGCTCTCCTCGGCGCCCTCCTCCGGGGAGGGGCTCGGACTCTCCACCGGCTCCTGCGGCTCGGTGTTCCAGCCGGTGTCGCCCTCCGGGGCCACGGGGACGTCCGCCGGGGCGGTGTCCTCGGGTTCCTCGGGCTCCTCCGGCGAGGACGAGGGGGTCGCCGCCGGGGGGTCGACGGTGTCGCGCATGTTGCCCACCTCGGACCTCCCGTTGGACAGGAACCCGGCCACCACCGCGGCCGCGATGATGATCGCCGCGGCCGCGGCCGCGAGGATCACGGGCACGCTGACGCGGCGGCGCCGCTCCGGTGCCCCGGCCAGCCTAGCCGACGCGTCCTCCTGACCGGCGACGGCGGTCGGCTGGCCTCCGGTCCGGTACGCCATCGCACCCGAGCCGGGGCCGGTCACCGCCCCCACCACCGCGGTCTGGGCCATGCCCTGGAACCCGGTGGAGGGCGTGGGCGGACCGGTTCCGGCGTTGGAGCGGATCACCGCGGCCGTGTGCGCGACCTCGCTGGCCGACGCGGGCCGGTCCTCGGGCTCCTTCAGCAGCAGCGAGGACACCAGGTGGTCGACGTCCGCGGGCACGTCGTCGGGCAGCTCCGGCGGCTCCTCGCGGGTGTGGGCCAGGGCGAGCGCCACCGGGGTGTCGCCGGTGAACGGCGGTGTTCCGGCCAGGCACTCGTAGGCCACCACGCCGAGGGCGTACAGGTCCGAGGAGGAGGTCGCGGGCCTGCCCGAGGCCTGCTCGGGGGAGATGTACTGTGCGGTGCCCATGACCATGCCGGTCTGGGTGAGGGTGACCGACATGTCGCCGCGGGCGATGCCGAAGTCGGTCAGCTTGAGCTGGCCGTCCGGGGTGACCAGCAGGTTGCCCGGCTTGATGTCGCGGTGCACCACGCCGCGCGCGTGCGCGGCGGCCAGGGCCTTGGCCGCCTGGTACACGAAGTCCAGGGTCTGGTCCGCGCTGAGGTGGCCCTGCTCGCGCAGGACCTGGGAGAGCGGTTCGCCGACCACGAGCTCCATGATCAGGAAGGCGCGGCCGTTCTCCTCGCCGTAGTCGTAGACCTGGGCGATCCCGGGGTGGGAGAGGCCGGCGGTGATCCGGCCCTCGGTGCGGAACCGCTCCCTGGCCGTCGGCTCGGCCATCTGGGAGGGGTGCAGCAGCTTGACCGCCACGGGCCGGTTGAGCAGGGTGTCGGTGGCCTTCCAGACCGTACCCATGCCACCGGAGCCCACCTGCTCCTCCAGGCGGTAGCGGTCGCTCAGAACGGTCCCGGTGAGGTCACCGGGACCGTTGTGGGAAGACGGTTCGTAGGCGCTCACTACTGAACCACTGCCTCCATCATCTGACGGGCGATCGGCGCGGCCAGCTCGTTGCCGCTGCCGCCGCCGTACTCGACCACGACCGCGACCGCGATCTGCGGGTCGTCAGCCGGGGCGAAGCCGATGAACCAGTTGTGGGTGGGGTTGCCCGGGCCCGTCTCGGCGGTACCGGTCTTGCCCGCGACCTCCATACCGGAGATGGCCGCGTTGGTACCCGAGCCGCCCGGCCCGGTCACCAGGGTCATCATCTCGGTGAGGCTCTCGGCCGTGCTGGCGCTGACCGCCTGCGAGTAGCTCTCCGGGCTGGTCTGGGTGACCACTGACAGGTCCGAGTCGCGCACGGTGTCCACCGAGTAGGGCTTCATGACCTCACCCGAGTTGGCCACGCCCGCGGCGACCATCGCCATCTGCAACGGGGTCGCCTGGACGTTGGACTGGCCGATGCCGGCGCGGCCCAGGATGTTGCGGTCGGTCTCCACCGGGGCGCTGCTCGGGATCACCGACAGCGGGACGTTCAGCTCCTCCTCGCGGTTGAACCCGAACGCGGTGGCCTGCTCCGACAGGGCCTCGCCCCCCATCTCGATCGCCCAGTTGGCCATCGAGGTGTTGCAGGAGATCTGGATCGAGTGCGCCAGGGTGTCCGGCTGTCCGCCGTTGCAGGTCCCGCCCGGGGTGGCGTTGGGCAGTGTCCCGCCCAGCTCCAGCACGTCGGGCGCCTCCTGGGTGGTCTCCGGGGTGGCGCCCAGGTGCTCCATGGCCGCCGCGGCGGTCACCACCTTGAACGTCGAGCCCGGCGGGTAGAACTCGTGGAGGGCCCGGTTGAGCAGCGGCTTGCGCGGGTCGGCCTCCAGCTCCGTGTAGTTGGCCACGGCAGCCTCGGTGTCGGTGATGCTGACGACCTCGTTGGCGTCGTAGGACGGGTAGGACACCGCGCCCAGGATCGCCCCCGTGCTGGGGTCGAGCGCCACGGCCGCGCCGTTCTTGTCGCCCAGGCCCTGGAAGCCCTCGTAGGCCGCCTGCTGCACCTCCGGGTCCAGGGTGAGCTGGACCTGGGCGCCCTCGGGCTCGCGGCCGGTGATGATGTCGCGGAAGTTGCGCACCGCCAGCCGGTCGTCGGTGCCGTCGAGCAGCGAGTTCTCGGTGAGTTCGATGCCCGAGGCGCCGTAGGTGCGGAAGGAGCCGACGATCGGCGTGTACAGTCCGCCGCCCTCGTACATGCGCTGGTACTCCGCGGACTCGCCCTCGTCGGCGATGTTCTCCGAGTAGGCCACGTTGTCGTCCGCGACCAGGATGGGGCCGCGGGCCTCGCTGAGCCGTTCGGTGAACTGGCGCCGGTTGAGCGGGTCCTCCTTGATCGCCGCCGCCTGGAAGCCCTGGAGCCAGGTGACGTTGGCCATCAGGATCAGGATCAGAAGGAAGGCGAAGATGCTGAGTCTGCGGATCGGTGTGTTCATCGTCGGATCACCTGTGTCGCGCCCTCGTCCTGGATGGCCTGCGGTGCGGGGCGCCGGGCGTTGTCACTGATGCGGAGCAGGATCCCCATCATGATCCAGTTCGCCATCAACGCGGAACCGCCCGCCGCCATGAAGGGCGTGGTCGAGCCGGTCAGCGGGATCACCCGGGTCAGGCCGCCCAGGACGATGAAGACCTGGTACGCCAGAAGGAAGGCGACACCGCTGGCCAGCAGCTTGTTGAACGCGCCGGTGGCCGCGAGCGCCATGCGCATGCCGCGCTCCACCAGCAGGCCGAGCACCATGAGGATGGCGAGCAGGCCGGTCAGGCCCAGTTCCTCGCCGATCGTGGCGAGGATGAGGTCGCTGTCGGCGGCGAAGGTGCTGTACAGCTCCCCCGCGCCGAGGCCGGTGCCGAAGAGGCCGCCGTAGGCCATGGCCACCAGCCCCTGCACCAGCTGCGCGCTGCCGCCGACCGCGTCGTAGACCTCCTGGTCGAAGGCGTTGAACCAGATGTTGACGCGGGCCTGGACGTGCCAGAAGAGCAGGTAGGCCACGAACGCCCCGCCGACGAACAGGACCAGGCCGATGGTCACCCACGAGGAGCGCTGGGTGGCCACGTACAGCATCGCCAGGAACGTGCCGAAGAGCAGCAGTGAGGTGCCCAGGTCGCGCAGGAGCACCAGCATGCCGATGGCCAGCACCCAGCCGACCAGGATCGGCGCCAGGTCGCGCGCCCGGGGGAGTTCGATGAGGGTGAAGCGGCCGACCTTGATCGGCTTGCCGACGATCTGGAGGACCTGGCGTTTGCTCATCAGGTAGGACGCCAGGAAGATCACCAGGGCGATCTTGGCGAACTCCGACGGCTGCATGGTGAACGGCCCGATGCCGATCCACAGCCGGGCGCCGTACACCTCCTGGCCCAGGCCGGGGATGATCGGCAGGGCGAGCAGGACGATCGCGACCAGGCCGCTGACGTAGGTGTAGCGCTGGAGGACGCGGGGGTCCTTGAGGAAGATGATGATGAGGAAGCACAGGACCAGGCCGACCGCGGTCCACAACAGCTGCGAACCGACCCCGGCGCGCTCGATGTCCTCGGCCTCGCCCGCCTGGATCCGCCAGATCATCGCCACGCCGACCCCGTTGAGGAACAGCGTGCAGGGCAGGATCAGCGGGTCGGCGTAGGGCGCCACGAAGCGCATCGCCACGTGCGCGGCGGCCGACAGGGCCGCGAAGGTCAGGCCCACCGTCCACATCGCGGCGGGGACCTGGCCGTTGAGGTTGACGCCCGCGATCGCGATGCCCGCCATGGTGATGACGATGGCGAAGAGGATGAGGACCAGCTCGGCGTTGCGCCTCTTGACGGGCGGCAGCGCGGTCGGCGCCTCGGGTTCGGAAGCCTTACTCACGTGGGCTCACCCGGACCCTTCCTCGGTCCGGGCCCCGGCCGCGCCCTCGCTCAGCACGTCGACGCTCGCGCGGGCGTCGTCCAGGCTCTCCGCGGGCAGGGTGTTCTCCACCGAGCCGCGGTCGGCCTCCGAGAGCGAGTCCAGGGCGATCCCGGTCTCCTCCACCTCCTCCGACAGGCTGAAGCCCGCGATGTCGGTGTTGATGCCCTGGTAGATGCTGACGGTGTCCCCCGAGGGGGAGGGGCCCACGTAGTACTGGCTGTTCACGTACCGGCTGCCGAAGTAGTACGTGGCCCCCGCGACGACGGCGACCACGACCAGGAACACCAGCACCATCGGCCACCAGCGCCTGGGGCGGTACTCGGGTTCCGGACGGCCCCGCCGGTCGGCCGGCGGGGCCTCGTAGTCGTCGTACTCGCCGTTGTAGGGCTCCTGGTAGGCGCCGCCCGCGGCGTAGGCGTCCGGGCCGGGCTCGTCCCGGACGGAGTCCATCTCGGCGGTGTCGCCGGATCCCCCGCGCAGTTCCTGCGCCCGTCTGGCGGGTGTGTCGTTGCCCTGGTCGACGTTCTCGCGGCGCTGGTCGGCGGCGCCCACCACCTGGGAGGTGCGGGTGGGCCCCTCGCTGTCGGTCTCGGCCTCGATGACGTCGGCGACGACCGCGGTGATGTTGTCCGGACCGCCCCCGCGGATGGCCAGCTCGATGAGCTTCTTGGCCGCGCCGCGCGGGTCGGCCTCGGTGGCGAGGGTCTCGTGGATGGTCTTCTTGCTGACCACGCCGGAGAGCCCGTCGGAGCAGAGCAGGTAGCGGTCGCCCGCCTTGGCCTCGCTGATGGAGATGTCGGGGTCGACCGGGCTCTTGCCGTCCAGGGCGCGCAGGATGAGGGAGCGCTGCGGGTGGGTGGCGACCTCCTCCTCGGTGATCTTGCCCTCGTCCACCAGGGTCTGCACCAGGGTGTGGTCGTGGGTGATCTGCTCGAAGCGGGGGCCGCGCATGAGGTAGGCGCGGGAGTCACCGATGTGGATGAGCGCCACCCGCGGACCGGCCCAGAGCATGGCCGTCAGGGTGGTGCCCATGTTCTCCAGCTGGGGCTCCTCCATGATCCTGCGCGACAGGGAGGCGTTGGCCTGCTCGACGGCGCGCTGGAGCACCTCGGCCATCTCGTCGGACCGGGGCGGCTCTGAGTCGAGGCGGCGGATCGAGGAGATCGCGATGGAGCTGGCCACCTCGCCGCCCGCGTAACCGCCCATGCCGTCGGCGACCGCGAGGAGGTTCTGGCCGGCGTAGCCGGAGTCTTCGTTGCCTTCGCGGAGGCATCCTACGTCGGAGTACGCCGCGTATCGGAGAGCGATTGTCATTTGCGCAGTTCCAGGACGGTTTTGCCGATACGGATGGGCTGTCCCACCGTGATGGGCTGGGGGCGGTTCAGCTTCTGCTGGCCGAGGTAGGTGCCGTTCGTCGAGTTCAGGTCCTCCACGAACCAGCGGCCGTTGTCGGAGTAGACGCGCGCGTGGCGGCCGGACGCGTAGTCGTCGGTGATGACGAGCGTGGAGTCCGGGGCGCGTCCGATGAGGATGGGCTGCGAGGCGAGGTCGATGCTGGTGCCCTTGAGCGACCCCTGGGTGACGACCAGGGCCGTGGGCTCGTTCCGGCGCGGGCGTGACTGCCGGGGCGGCCGGGCGGGCTGCGCCGACGAGTACGACGGGGAGGGGTCCCGGTCCCGGCGCGGCGCCGCCGGGCGCGATTTGCGCCGGGGCTTCTTCTTGGAGCCGAAGAGATCCGTGCGGATCACACCGATCGCGGTGAGGACGAACAGCCAAAGCCCCGCGAGATACACGATCTTGATCAGTATGAGGGTCAAGTTGGACATCGAACTGCTCTTCAGCCCCTGTCGTGCTTTGGCCGGGATGGCGGTCATCTGCGCCGCCACCATGTCTGCCCACCTTCGGGTCGGTGAGTCTCGAGGTCGCTGGACGCGGCCTGCGGCCGCGGCCATTGTGCCCGATCGGTCAGGTCTTCGCGGAGACTACCCTCCCGGCCGGATATCCGACAGCGGGCCTGAGCCCGGCCCGCCCCCTGTCAGACGCCCGTGGAACCGCGTTGGTTTTCGGTTCCGCCGCCGGGCGTCAGTCGCGGCGGAACGTCATGGTGGTGCGGCCGAGGCTGATCCTGCTGCCGTCCACCAGGCGGGCCTGCCTGACCTGCTGTCCGTTGACGAAGGTCCCGTTCGTCGACCCCTTGTCCACCAGGATGGCCTCGTCGCCGTCCAGCCGGATCTCCACGTGGTGACGGGAGACGCCGTTGTCGACCAGTCGCAGGTCGCAGTCGGTGCCGCGGCCCAACAGGGTGACCGGTGTGGTCAGCTCGAAGGACTGCTGCATCCCGTGGCTGGCGATGGCGCCCTCGGCGGCGGCGCCGCCGGGGGAGATCAGCAGACGCGGACGTCCGGTCTGCTGCTGGCCCCCGCTCGGGCCGGGGTCGCCGACGGGCTGGCGGACCTCGCCGTCCTTGCCGACCATGGTGCCGCGCACGACACCGGAGCGGATGCGGAAGCGACCGGTCTTGAGGCCTTCGTCGGACCTGAAGTGAACACGGACCGGCCCGACGAAGGAGTAACCCTGCTCCGTCGCGTAGTCGCGTGCCAGCTTGGACAGCTCCTGCCCCAGGCTGTCGGCGTAGACTTCGAGGCGTTCCTTGTCGCTGCTGGCCAGTTCGACGATGAAGTCGTTCGGGACCAGCGTGCGGCCCTGGGCGACGATCGCCGCCCGCTCGTCCATCTCACGCTGGACGGCGCTGGCGACCTCGACCGGTTGGAGCTCGGACTTGAAGGCCATCGCGAAGGTGCCTTCGATCATGCCCTCAAGCCTGCGCTCGAAGCGTTGGAGCACTCCCACGAGGTACCTCCCTTTGTACTCCACTTCGTATGTGTAGACGATCGTAACCGGGCCAAGGTGCCCCTGGTTTCAGGCGCACCCCCGGGACGGCCGCCTGAGGGCCGCGAACCGGTGGTCCGAAACGCGTGTGCGACCCACCTTCAGACCGTGCTAGCCTTATCCATGTCGCCAGGGGGAAACGGACGAAAAGCCCGGTTCACCTGGCAACACAACTGAATGGCATGTCACTCGGGCGGGTGGCGGAACGGTAGACGCGCACGGTTCAGGTCCGTGTGTCCGAAAGGATGTGAGGGTTCAAATCCCTCCTCGCCCACGTTGCGCGGGTTGCTGCTCGCTAGCCTCCGGCTAGCTCGCGGCGGCCCGCGATTTGTTTTTCGGGGGGCGACCCCCGTGCCCCCGTACGGCGCGGGTTGCTGCTCGCTAGCCTCCGGCTAGCTCGCGGCGGCCCGCGGTTTGTTTTTCGGGGGGCGACCCCCGTGCCCCCGTACGGTGCGGGTCGCTGCTCACCGGCCTCCGGCTGGCTCGCGGCAGCCCGCGGTTTGTTTTTCGGGGGACGACTCCTTCGTACCCCCGGTGGGGTCAGGATACCTGTTGAGGGCCGCGTGACGGCTTCGCCGGGTTCCCGCCTCCTCCCGGTCTCCTCCCAGGTCCCGGCCCTGGGCCCGGAACGTGCGCACACCACGGACCGGAACCGGGCGGCATCCCCGCCCGGCCCGGTCCCGGCGCCCGTGTCGTCAGCTCCGGCTCTCCCGCCCCCTCCTCAGTCGGCCCTCCTCGCCCCGTCGAGGTCCCACACCCGCAGGTGCCCGCACATACCGTTGCGCAGCGGCCCGGGAGGGGAGTCGGCGGTGTAAACGGCCGAACCGGCGAGGTGTTCCCCGTCACCCCGGCCCAGCGCCTCCAGGTGCCACACGGTGGTCCGCGCCTGGTGGACCGGTCCCCTGTCGACGTGGTGGCGCCAACCGGCGGCCCGGTCCCGGACCAGCTCCGTGGCGGCCCGGTACAGCCCCTTCAGCGCGTCCGGCCCGTCCCGTTCCACCCGTTCCCTCAGCTCCAGGTAGCCCTCCACGGCGAGGTCCCGGCGCTCCCGGGCCGCCCGCTCGGCCGAGGTGACGGCCCTGGGCAGCACGGTGGCCCGGCGGTAGGCGTCCGGGTCGACCAGGACCCCGCCCGGGTAGGTGAGCACGGCGTCGCCCGACTCCGGCAGACCGGCGTTCTGCATGACGACCAGGATCTCCAGGTCGCCGCTGTCGTTGACCAGCCGGTGCACGGTCCCCGGCGTGAACCACAGCAGGCTGCCGGGCCGCAGCGGGGTCCGCTGGAACCCCGCGCCGCTCAGGGTCTCCAGCGCGCCCTCGCCCCGGAGCACCACGTACCCCTCCGCCGACGCGGTGTGCAGGTGGGGCGAGCCCCCCGCGCGACCGTCGACGGCGGGCCAGTCGTAGACCCGCAGGTGGGAGACGGCGGTGCCGCCGGGGAACCCGGGCACGCGCGGGGCGTTCACCGGGCCTCCCCGCCCGCGCCGCCGCCGGGGCCCGTCCCGGCACCCGCGACGGGGCCGGGGGCGGCGCGCTCGGAAGCCGCGTCCGCCAGCTCGCCCAGGCCGAGGTCGGCCAGGGCCCCGGCCCCCTCCGCGCCCCGGTCCCCGTCGGCGACGACGACCGCGTACCGGTAGGCGAGGGAGCCCCCCGCGGGGACGGTCACCACCTCGTCGAAGAAGGGGGCAGGGCACACGCAGGCGAAGATCCCGCTGCGCACGAACCACTTCACGGGGTGGCCGGGGTTGTCGGGGGCGTCCACGAACGTCAGCGTCGACGCCCCGTCCGTACCGTCGTGGCGGCCGGTGAAGGCCAGCCAGGGCGACCGCGCCCCCATGAGGTCGTCGTCGCCCTCCCGCCCCTCCGTGTAGGCGCGGCCCCCGCTGAAGGAGCGGGGCCCGCGCCAGAACAGGCCCCCGTACCCGGCGTTGGGCCGCCCCTCCGTGGTGGGGCTGCCGAAGGGGACCTCCTCCTCCGTCAGGTTGGTGAAGGAGGTCGTGAACACCATCGTCCAGGCCCCCCGGTCGGGGGCCGCGGTGAACCGCAGCCCCCGACGCTCGGAGAACCAGGTCTCGCCCTGCTCGGTCACCCACTCCAGTCGTTCGCCGATCGAGACCCGTTCCGGTGAGGCCTCGATCCGATCGAAGGAGCGGTGCTCTGTCGAGCCGTCGTTGGCGAGCTGCCGGTACCCCGCGTCCCGGAGGTAGGTCGGGCCGCCCCAGAAGTTGGCCGGTCCGACGTTGGGCAGGGACCACGCGATCCCCTTGTGCCACACGTGGTCGTGCGGCCGGTACAGGCTGACGGTGTCCCCGCCCAGGGTGCGGATCGGGTGGAGGTAGGGGCGCGGCGACTCCAGCTGCACGTCCCAGGGCCGGTACACGTAGCGGACGAGTTCGCTCCCGCCGTGGGTCAGGCGCAGCGAGCGCCCCTGCTCGTGGACCAGCCCCAGGCCGCTCCCGGCGGGTTCTCCGCCGTCTGCGGTGGTCGCCGTGGTGTTCGCGGACATGTCCTTACCCTTCTGTCGCCTCTGTCGCCGTGGGGGGAGGGCCGCGGCCGTCACTCCTCGATGAAGTACTGCTCGGGGTTGGTCGGCCCGGGGTCGTTGTAGTTGCCGGAGGAGGGCATCGACTCGGGCACGTTGTGGAAGTGGTCCGCGACGATCCCGTAGCCGGTCGGGCTCAGGCTGACGCCCATCGCGTAGAACTGCTCCTGGGAGACCGCCAGGAACTCGCGCATCAGCTCCTCGCGGGCCGCGGGGTCGGGCTCGGCCTGGACGGCGTCGTACATCTCCAGGTGCTCGCGCACGTCGGCGGGCGGCTCCTGGGAGCGCGGGTCCTCGCCGTCGGAGACGTACCACTGGGCCCACGGGATGGCGAAGTTGGACTCCCCGCTCTGGGTGGGCGCGTACCAGCGGGGGTCGTACATCGCGTCCATCATGCCGTTGTCGCCCGACCACACGTTGGCGTCGTGCTCGTTGTTCTCGCGGCGGGTCTGCCACAGCGAGCGGTCCTCGGTGTTGAGCTCCACGTCGATGTCCAGCTCCTGCCAGAAGCCGACGACCATCTCCATCGAGTCCACGATGTCGGGGCGGAAGTCCGTGGGCACCGACAGCGTGAAGCGCACCGTCTCGCCGCGCGGGCTCGTGCGGAAGCCGTCGGAGTCGCGCCCGTCGTAGCCCGCCTCGTCGAGGAGTTCGCCGGCCAGGTCGAGGTCGTACTCGGTGTACTGCTTGGCCAGCTCCTCGTTGTGGAAGGGGCTGTCCTCGCGGGGCGCGCCCTGCCAGGGCTCGCCCTGCTCGCGGTAGACGACGTCGATGATGTCCTGGCGGTTGATGGCGTGCGAGAGCGCCACCCGGAAGTCGCGGTCGTTGAAGGTCTCGCGCAGCTCCTCGTCCTCGTGGGTGAGGTTGAGGGAGATCATCGCGGTGTTCATCTCCGCGGGCCGCAGCTCGAAGAAGTCGTAGCCGCCCGACTCGCGCGCCTCGGCCAGGGTGGGCCTGTTCTCCAGGGTGTTGAAGTGCCGCGAGTGCATGTCGAACTCGCCGTTGAGCGCCCTGACCAGCATGACCTCCTCGTCCGGGAGGATGTCGAAGACGACCCGGTCGATGTAGGGGAGCTGGTTGCCCTCGGTGTCGACCTTCCAGTAGTAGGGGTTGCGCTCCAGCACCATCCGCCCGGAGTCGGCCAGCGGCTCCACGACCTGCCACGGGTACATGGTGGGGATGTCGGGGTTCTGCCAGTACTGGGCGCTGTTGATCACCCCGGCCTTGTCCTCGAACATCTCGACCCAGCCGGCGTACCCCTCCTCCTCGGCCAGTTCGTCGGCGTCGGGGTTGTACTCGATGTGGAACTGCTCCAGGTAGTGCTTGGGCTTGGTCACCACCTGGTACTGGAGGAGGTCGTACCCGGCCCACAGGGCGTCGGGCTCGTCGAAGGTGATGGTGAGGGTCTGCTCGTCGACCTTCTCGGCGGTGCCGGGGTTGGCGGCCGCGACCGGCGTCAGCGCCTCGTTGTTGTAGATGTCGTTGAAGGCGAACACGACGTCGTCGGAGGTGAACGGCTCGCCGTCCGACCAGCGCAGGCCCGCGCGCAGGGTGAAGGTCAGCTCGGTGGCGTCCTCGTTGTACTCCCAGGACTCGGCGAGGTTGGGGATCACCTCCTGCCACTCCGGGTCCCAGCGGGTGAGGTTCTCGTAGCCCACGGTCCTGCCGAGCCAGGGCCAGTCGCCCACGCCGAGGATGGCGGTGTTCCACTCGCCGCCGTACACGCCGACGCGGTCGTGGGGCTCCACCACCAGCGGCTCGTCGGGCAGCCTTTCCTCCAGCGGGGGCAGGTCGCCCGACTCCACGAGGGCGGCGAGCATCGGTGCCTCGCCGGTGCCCTCCACCCGTTCGCCCTCCTCGACCTCGGGGTCGAGGGAGAGGAAGGTGCACCCGGCGGTCATCACGACCGCCGCCGCTCCCGCGGCGGCGCCCAGCCACCGCCTCCCGCCGTCTGCCGTCCGTCGTCTCATGAGTCCTTCTCCTGCCTCGTGGGGAGTTCCCGCGTCGCGCGGGCCGGGGGACCGGTGGCCGCGGTGCCGGGCGCGGAGTCCGCGGTGATCCCGGCCAGGTCGAGCTCCTCGGCGTGGTGGCACGCCACCGTGCGGCCCGGCGCGACCGTGCGCGGCGCGGGCTCCTCGGCGGCGCACAGGTCGGTGGCGTACCGGCACCGGGGGTGGAAGGGGCATCCGGGCGGCGGCCGCGAGGGGTCGGGCACCTCGCCGGTGAGCCGGACGCGCTCGCGGGTGCCGCGCAGCCGCGGGTCGGGGATGGGCACCGCGGAGATCAGCGCCTCGGTGTAGGGGTGCCGCGGCCGCCGGAACAGCTCGTCGGTGGGCGCCACCTCCACGATCCGGCCGAGGTACATGACCGCGACCCGGTCGCACACGTGCTCGACCACCGACAGGTCGTGCGAGACGAACAGGTAGGTCAGCCCCAGGTCGTCCTGGAGGTCCTGGAGGAGGTTGAGGATCTGCGAGCGCACGGAGGTGTCCAGGGCGCTGACCGCCTCGTCGGCCACGACCAGGCGCGGACCCGGGACCAGGGCGCGGGCGATGGCCGCCCGCTGGCGCTGCCCCCCGGAGAACGCGTGCGGGTAGCGGCGCAGGTGGTCGGGGTGCAGCCCCACCCGCTCCATGACCTCGCGCACGCGCGCCTCCAGCTCCCGCCCGCGCAGTCCCAGCAGCATCCGCAGGGGCTCCCCGACGATGTCGCGCAGGGTCATCCGGGGGTTGAGGGAGGACTGCGGGTCCTGGAAGACCATCCGCACCTCCCTCCGGTAGGCGGCGGTGTCGTCGCCGGACAGCGCCAGGGCCTCCAGGACGCGGCCGTCGGAGGCGCGGTAGCGGATCCGCCCGGAGGCCTCCGGGCGGGCCCGCATGATGCTCGAACCCAGGGTGGTCTTGCCGCAGCCGGACTCCCCGACCAGGCCGAGGGTCTCGCCCGGGTACACGTCCAGGTCCACCCCGGCCACGGCCCGCACGTGGCGGGGGCCGCGCCGGGAGCGCCCGCGCACGGGGTAGTCCACCCGCAGGTCGCGGATGCTCAGGACGGGTTCGGCCGGGGTCGCGGACGCGGGTCCGCGCGGCGCGGGGTCCGGCGTCGCGGCCGGTGTCTCAGTCGGCATCGACGGTCTCCTTGCCGGTCGGTTCGGCGCCCGCGCCGCCGGGAGGCGGGGTGCCCCCGTCCAGGAGGCAGCGCACCCGGCGGCCGGGCCCCGGGGCGGTGACCGGGGGGACGGTGGTGTCGCACAGCCCCTCCACGGCCTCGGGGCAGCGGGTGTGGAACACGCAGCCGGTGGGCTGGTTCCCGGGGTCGGGGATGGCGCCCCGGATGGTGGGCAGGCGGTGCGAGCGGGCCGCGCCGATCCGGGGGACCGCCTCCAGCAGCGCGCGGGTGTAGGGGTGGCGGGGGTCGTGGAAGATCTCGTCCACCGGCCCCTGCTCGACCACCGTGCCCAGGTACATGACGGCGACCTCGTCGGCGATCTCGGCGACCACGCCCATGTCGTGGGTGATGAAGAGCAGGCCCATGCCGGTGTCGCGGCGCAGGTCGGCGAACAGGTCGAGGATCTGGGCCTGGGTGGTCACGTCCAGCGCGGTGGTGGGCTCGTCGGCGATGAGCACGCGCGGCCCGCACGCCAGGGCCATCGCGATCATGACCCGCTGGCGCATTCCGCCGGAGAGCTGGAAGGGGTAGGAGTCCACGACGCGTCCGGCGCCGGGGACCCGCACGCGTTCGAGCAGGTCCACGGAGCGTTCGCGGGCCTCCCGGCGGGACACGCGGTGGTGCACGCGCAGGGGCTCGCCGATCTGGTTGCCGACGGTGTGCACCAGGGACAGCGAGGACATGGGCTCCTGGAAGACCATGGCCACCTCGCGGCCGCGCACCGCGCGGATCTCCCTGCCGGTGGGGCGCAGGGCGGCCAGGTCCACGGGTTCCCCGCCCTCCCGGTCCGGGTGCAGCAGGATCCTGCCGCTCACCACCTCGCCGGGCGGCTCCACCAGTCGCAGCACCGAGCGGGCCATGGCGCTCTTGCCGCAGCCGCTCTCACCGACCACGCACAGCGTGCGGCCCCGGTGGACCGTCAGGTCCACCCCGTCCACGGCGCGCACCACGGTGTCGTCGGTGGTGAAGTGGGTCCGGAGGTCCTGGATGTCCAGGACGACGTCGTCGCGGGTCTGGGCCGTCACGGCGGCCACCTCCCTCACCTGTAGGGGTCGGCGGCGTCGCGGACGCCGTCGCCGACGAAGTTGAGCACCAGCACCGCCACGGTCACCGCGACCCCGGGCAGCAGGAGCCAGGGCGCGCCCGCGATCGAGTGGATGTTCTGCGCCTCCTGGAGGAGGACGCCCCAGCTCACGACCGGTGGTTGCAGGCCCAGGCCCAGGAAGGACAGCGAGGTCTCGGCCAGGAGCATGAACGGCACGGCCAGGGTCAGCGAGGCGATGATGTGGCTGGTGAAGGACGGCAGCATGTGGCGGGCGATGACCCGTCCGGTGCCGCAGCCGTCCAGTCGGGCGGCCGTCACGAAGTCCTCCTGGCGCAGCGACAGGAACCGGCCGCGCACCACGCGCGCCAGGTCGGTCCAGCCGATGAGCGACAGGAGCACGGTGATGGCGACGTAGGTCTGCACCGACCCCCACTCGCGGGGGACGGCGGCGGACAGGCCCATCCACAGCGGGATCGTGGGGATGGACATCAGGAACTCGATGACGCGCTGGATGGCGTTGTCGACGCGTCCGCCGAGGTAGCCGGACAGGCCGCCGAGCACGAGGCCCAGGACGAAGGACAGCGCGACCCCGGCCAGGCCGATGGACATCGACACCCGGGTGCCGTAGACGATCCGCGAGGCCATGTCGCGGCCGTTGCGGTCGGCGCCCAGGAAGTACACGTCCTGGTCGGGGTCGCTGGCGCCGATCAGGTGGACGTCCGAGGGGATCAGGCCCCACATCTCGTAGGGCTCGCCGCGCACGAACAGGCCGACGGGGATCTTCGCGGACTCGTCGACGGTGTAGGTGTTGGCGAGCGTCTCGGGGTCGCGTTCCACCCGGTAGCCGTACACGTACATGCCCAGGTCGAAGCCGTCGGAGGTGTCCACGACGTGCAGCGCCTGCGGCGGGGCGTAGGTGCGCTCGGCGTTGTAGGCGTCCGGTGTGCTGGGTGCGACGAACTCGGAGAACACCGACACCAGGACCAGCGCGCACAGCACGAGCGCGCCGGCGACGGCCAGCCTGTTGCGGCGGAAGCGCCGCCAGACGAGCACGCGCTGGGGCGCCTCCCCCCGCGGGTCCGCGGCGGCCGGGTTCCCGGGGTCCCCGGGTCCGGCGGCGGCGGCGCCTCGGGGCTCCTCGGGGGGCGGGGGGCGGTCGGGCAGGGCTGCCATGGGTCACACCCTCTCGACGTGGTGGTGGCGGATGCGCGGGTCCCACCAGGCCAGCAGCAGGTCGGACAGCAGGGTGCCGACGACCGTCAGCACGCCGAGGACGAGGATGAAGCTCCCAGCCAGGTACATGTCCTGGTTGCGCAGGGCCTCCACCAGCAGCGGGCCGGTCGTCTCCAGGCTCAGCACGATGGAGACCATCACCTCGCCGCCCACGAGCGTGGGCAGGATCCAGCCGATGGTGCTGATGAAGGGGCTGAGCGCCATGCGCACGGGGTACTTGAGGATGACCCGCCACTCGGGCAGGCCCTTGGCGCGGGCCGTGGTGACGTAGGGCTTGCGCAGCTCGTCCAGGAGGTTGGCGCGCAGCACGCGCACGAGCGCGGCCGTGCCCGCGGTGCCGATGATGAGCACCGGTATCCACAGGTTGGACACCACGTCCAGGACCTTGCCCAGGTTCCAGGCGGCGTCGGCGTACTCGCGCGAGACGATGCCGCCCACGCTCTGGCCGAAGTAGCGGAAGGACACCCAGGCGAAGATCAGCGCGAGCATGAAGTTCGGCGTGGCCAGGCCGACGAACCCGACGAAGGTCACCGCGTAGTCGCCCGGCGAGTACTGGCGGACCGCCGAGTACACCCCGATCGGGAAGGCGATCGCCCAGCTCAGCAGGAGGGTGACCAGGGCCAGGGCCAGGGTGAGGCCGATCCGGTCCCACATCAGGTCGGCCACCTCGCGGTGGTACTGGAAGGACTGGCCGAAGTCGCCCTCCAGGACGATCCCGGAGATCCAGTTCCAGTACTGGACGAGGAAGGGGTCGTTGAGCCCGTACCTCTCCTCCAGGGCGCGGATCTGGGCGCTGTCCACGCCCTGCCCCTGCGCGGACAGCTCGGCGATGTAGGCGGTGAGGAAGTCGCCCGGGGGCAGTTGGATGACCAGGAACGCGACCAGCGAGATCGCGAGCAGGGTCGGGACCATGTACAGCACGCGGCGGATCACGTAGCGGCGCACGGCGTCCCCCTCGGCGCGGGCGACGGGAGGGGGCCGCCCGGGCGGCTCCCGGGTCCGCGCGCCGGCGGGCGCGGCCTCACCACCGGACCGCACCGCCGTCCATGCGCGCGTGGAACGGCGACTCCGGCCCCAGATCGGCGGGGGTGACGGGCCGCCCCTCGAAGGCGGAGGCGTAGACCCCCGCGACCAGGCGCATCGTCCGCAGCGTCTCGGCGGAGGACACGGGCGGGGCGGTGCCCCCGCGCAGCGCCTCCAGCACCCGGGCGATCTGCGCGCGGTGCCCGCTGTCGGTGCCGTGCTCCCCCGCCTCCCAGGCGGTCGTGACCTCCTCCTCGAACCCCGGGGCCGGCGTGACCCGCCAGTTCCCGTCGCCGTAGCCGTACAGGTGGACCAGCTCGACGGTCGCCCGCTCGAAGTCGATCCGGATCCGGCTCTCCTCCTGCGGGGAGACCAGGCTGTTGACCACGCTGGCCACCGCCCCGTTGGCGAAGTCCACCCGGGCCAGGGAGACGTCCTCGGTCTCGACGTCGCGCGCCTGGCGGCGGGCGACCGCCGACACCTCCGTCCACGGGCCCAGCAGGAAGAGCAGCAGGTCCATCTGGTGGATGCCGTGCCCCATGGTCGGGCCGCCGCCCTCGGTCTCCCACCTGCCGCGCCACGGCACGTCGAAGTACTCCTGGGGCCGGAACCACGTCGTGTGGCAGGCGGCCACCAGGGGCCGCCCCAGCACACCGGCCTCCGACAGCGCCCGCACCCGGCGGGCGCCCGAGCCGAAGCGGTGCTGGAACACCGTGGCCATCCACGGCCCGCGCCCGCCCCCCTCGGCCGCCGCCATCCTCTCCGCCTCGGCCAGGCTCAGCGCCGGCGGCTTCTCCACCAGCACGGAGGCGCCCGCGCCCAGGCAGGCCTCCACCTGGGACCGGTGCAGGCCGGGCGGTGTGCACACGTGCACCAGTTCCGGACGCTCCCGGTCCAGCATCTCGGTCAGGTCGGTGTACCCGGCCGGGACCGCGAAGCGGGAGCGGAACACGTCCAGGGCGCGGGTGTCGACGTCGGCGGCGGCGACGACCGCGGCCCGGTCCGGCAGGGACAGCAGCGCCTCGGCGTGGAAGCGGGCGATGTTCCCGGTTCCCACGAGCGCGACGCGGACCGGGCCCGTGGGCGGACCGGCCGTCGGGAAGGGGGTGCTCATGTGCGGTCGTCTCCTCTGTCAGCGGGGGGTACGGGGGGTGGAGGAGTGCTCGGCCGGAAGGGGCCGGAGCCGGCGTGGTAAGCGCTTGCTCAGCGGGCCTGGGCGTGGGCGCGGATGGGGGCCGCGTGGGGCGCGGCCCCCGACCGCTCAGCCGCGTGCGGCGACCTCCCTCCGGTCGGCCTGCCCGCCCTGGTCGACGGGGTCGAGCTGGACTCCGCAGGCCAGGCGACGGGTGTGGTCCACGACGCGCGTGGGCCCGTCGAGCATGACCGGGACGGTGTGCCGGACGTCCTCGCTGGACGCGGACAGCAGCAGTTCCAGGCGGCCGGGCTCGACGACGCGCCGCCCGTCCGGGCCGGTGTAGGAGGCCAGGTCGGCGTGGACGGAGAAGTCCACCGCCCGCGCCTCCCCGGCCTCCAGGTGCACCCGCGCGTAGCCGACCAGCTGTCTGCGGGGCCTGGCCACCTGGGCGACGGGGTCGTGCACGTAGAGCTGGACGACCTCGGTCCCGGCGGCGCCGCCGACGTTGCGGACGGTGCAGCCGACGGTGACCTCCCCGTCGGTGCCCACCCGGGGGACCTCCCCCGGACGGACGGCGCCCGCGTCCACGCGCGGGTCCTCCCAGGCGAACCGGGTGTAGGACAGGCCGTGGCCGAAGGGGTGGCGCGGGGTCGGGTCCACCGAGCTGACCTCGCTGCGGTGGGCCAGGTCGGGGCCGAGGTAGCTGGCGGGCTGGCCGCCGGACGTGCGCGGAACGGACACCGGCAGGCGCCCGCTGGGGTTGACCCGGCCCGAGAGCACCCCGGCCACCGCGGGCATGCCCTCCTCGCCGGGGAGGAAGGCCTGGACGACGGCGGCCAGCCGGTCGGCGACCGGGCCCAGCACGTAGGGCCGTCCGGACACCACCACCGCGACCACGGGGGTGCCGGTGTCGGCCAGGGCCTCCAGGAACTCCTGCTGGACCCCGGGCAGGCGCAGGTCCTCCGCGTCGCAGCCCTCGCCGGAGGTGCCCCGGCCGAACAGGTCGGAGCGGTCGCCCACCACGGCCACGCACACCCGGGCGCGCCCGGCCGCCAGCAGGGCCTCGGCGAAGCCGTCGGTGGAGTCGCCGTCCACCGAGCACCCGGCGCGGTGCTCGACGCGGACGCCGGGAAGTTCGGCGCCCAGGGACTCCAGCAGGGTGGGGATCTCCACGCCGACGGCGGTGCCGGGGTGGCGCCTGCCCACGTGGGCGGGGAAGGAGTAGCAGCCGAGCACGGCGTCGGCGGTGTCGGCGAGCGGGCCGACCAGGGCCAGGTCCCCGGTGTCGGCCAGGGGGAGCGCGTCGTCGGTGTTGGAGAGCAGGACCACCGAGCGCTCGGCGAGCTCGCGGGCCAGCGCGCGGTGTTCGGCGGGGTCCAGGTCCACGGGGACGGCGGGGTCCTCGGGCTCCGGAGACCAGCCGGCGTCGAGCAGGCCCAGTCCGCACTTCTGGAGGAGCACGCGCCGGGCGGCCCGGTCGACCAGCTCCTCGGGCACCTCGCCCGAGCGGACCAGCGCGGTGAGCCGGTCGCCGTAGCAGTGCACGGTGGGCAGTTCGACGTCCACGCCCGCGGTCAGGGCCAGGGCGCCGGCCCGCTCGGGGGAGTCGGCGACGCGGTGCAGGGTCTGGAGGAAGGCGACGCCGAAGTAGTCGGCCACCACGGTGCCCTCGAAGCCCCACTGGTCCCGCAGCAGGCCGGTGAGCAGGCGCGTGTCCGCGGCGGCGGGCACCCCGTCGTTGTCGTTGTAGGCGGACATGACCGATCCGGCGCCTCCGTCGCGCACGGCCATCTCGAAGGGGGGCAGCAGGATGTCGGCGAACTCGCGCGGACCGATCGAGACCGGCGCGAGGTTGCGGCCGCCGCGGGAGGCCGAGTAGCCGGTGAAGTGCTTGAGGGTGGCCACGATCCCGGCGGACTGGAGGCCGCGCACGTAGGCGGTGCCCACGGTCGCCACGAGGTGGGGGTCCTCGCCGATGGTCTCCTCGGTGCGGCCCCAGCGGGGGTCGCGGGACACGTCCAGCACGGGGGCCAGGCCCTGGTGGACGCCGACCCGGCGCATGCTCGCGCCGATCTGCGCGGCCATCCGCTCGACCAGGTCGGGGTCGAAGCTGGCGCCCCAGGCCAGGGGGACCGGGTAGATCGTCGCGGTCCAGGCGGCGAACCCGGCCAGGCACTCCTCGTGGGCCAGGGCCGGGATGCCGAAGCGGTTGGCGGCCATGATCTCCCGCTGGCTGCGGGCCAGCGACGCCCGGCCGGCGGCGGGGTCGACCGGGACGGTGCCGAAGGGCCTGGTGAGCTGGCCGAGACCGTGCTCGATGACCTTCTCCCAGGCGGGGGGCTCCTGGGTGAGGTCGTGCTGGTGCGGTGCGACGGCCTCGCCCGAGGCGTCCGCGCTCACCCACACACCGTGCAGCTGGGCGACCTTCTCCTCCAGGGTCATCGATCCCAGCAGCCGCTCGACGCGCGTCGCGTCGGGGAGGGAGGGGTCCCGCCAACCGTCGTCGGCGGCCTCCCGGTCTGCGACTTCCGAGGGTCCGGTCATGTGGGTGGGCCTTTCTGTGCTCAGTGGGGATGCGGGGACGTGGTGTGTCCGGGTGGTGGCCCGCGCGCCATGGAACTCCGAAACTTTCGAAACTAATATCGAAACTTACTGACGGAGAATGTACGTAGTCGCGGTAAGCAGGTCAACCCCTGTGGGAGATATAGGTCACACGCGGGTGCTGACCTGGGGCGTCGAAAAGGCGGTCGGGAGGCCGCCGGGAAGGGGTTTCGCCAGGCGGATCCAGGGGAACCCGAAAAGACCCGAAAGTTTCGGAAAAGCCGCCGAGCCCCGCTGTGCGGGCCGTCCGGGCCGCCCGGAGTTCCCGAAAGGGCGGATGGGACACTTCGGGCGTGGGAATTCTCGAACGACTCCATGAGATCGGGCGGCCGCTGGTCGCCGAGCAGCTGGCGCACCCGACCGTCGCCGGGATCGCCCGGGGCGACCTGGACGAGCGCGCCTTCCGGTACTGGCTGGAGCAGGACCACCTCTACCTGCTCGACTACGCGCGGGCCTTCTCCCGGCTGGCCTGGCAGGCCCCCGACGACCACCTCGCCGACCTGGTGGGCATCGCGCACAGCACCCTCAACGAGGAGCTGGAGCTGCACCGCTCACTGTCCGGGGAGTTCGGCGCGGACCTGACCACCCGGGACAAGGGTCCTGCCTGCGCGGCCTACACCGCCTGGCTGCTCGACGCCGCCGCCGACTACCGCGACGGGCTCGCCGCCGTGTACCCGTGCATGTGGGGCTACAACCAGCTCGGGCTCGCGCTCGCCGGCAACCGCCCGGAGGAGCCGCGCTACCGCCGGTGGGTCGACACCTACGCCGACCCGGAGTTCACCACCCTCACCGAGCACTACGGGCGGATGCTGGAGGAGGCCGCCCCGGAGCCCGGGCGCGCCGAGCGCCTCTTCCTGGAGGGCATGCGCCACGAGGTCGCCTTCTGGGACACGCCCCACACCGCGCGCACCGCCTGAAGCCGCGCGCACGTGCGACGAGAGGGAGAGGGGGGCCCGCGGTTGTCCACAGCACGGAGAACGGTCTGGTGCCGCTCGTTGGCGGGCGCCTAGCCTTGATACGGGGGAACCAGGTTCCTCCGGCGGGCGCCTCACATGCCCCCGTGCCGATGGTCTCCCGGTCGGCTCCTCGGGGGCGAGCCCCTTCCGCTGCCTGTGGACAGACGGCGCACGCGCGACGGGGAGCCGGGCGGCGCGGCCCGGCTCCCCGTTCTGCCGTCGGGTACCGCCCCCGTCAGGGGTTGAGCACCGTGGACAGGGTCTCGAAGCGCTCGATCTCGCAGCCGTTGCGCTTGTTGAACTCGGTGTCGACCTCGGTCTCACCGACGTGCCCGGTCACGTGGACGACCTCGGGGCCGCCCACCTGCATCGTGCACATCATGTCGGAGGTGTCGCCGCTGGTGAAGGGGCCGGTGCCGACCTCCTCGATCTCGGCGCACGCCGCCTCGGGGTCGGGGTGGTCGCCGCCCGCGGGGGAGCAGGTGAGGGTCCACACCCCCTCCTCGTAGCCCTCCGCGGGCTCCAGGCCCTCGTCACCGCTGAGGGTGCGTTCGATGGTGAGGCTGGTCTCGGCCTCCCCGCCGCCGGTCTCCCCCGGGGCGGGGGCGTCCGTGGCGGAGGAGGGGTCGTCGGGGGACTCGGAGGGGCTGGTCTCGTCGGGTGCGGACTCGGACTCGGATGCCGGCGCGTTCACCTCGGCGGGTTCGTTGCCGCAGGCCGTGAGGAGCAGGCCGAGGGCTGCGAGAGCGGCGAGGCGGGTCGGCAGGGCCGTCGCGAAGGTGTGCTGAGCCATACAGTTCGGACGCGGGGGGTTTCCGACGGGTTCCCCCGCTTCTCACATTTCTCGAAGTACACGGATACAGGGGGTCACATGTTCGGCAGCGGTGTTCCGGAGGCCAACGCCACCGAGGTGCCCGAGGGCGCCTACCTCCTCGACGTCCGCGAGGACGACGAGTGGAACGCGGGCCACGCGCCCGACGCGACGCACATCCCGCTCGGCCAGCTCAACCAGCGTGCGGACGAGGTCCCGCGCGACCAGCGGGTCTACGTCGTCTGCCGCGTGGGAGGCCGCTCGGCGCAGGCCGTCGCGGCGATGAACCAGGCCGGGTGGGACGCGGTCAACGTCTCCGGCGGCATGCAGGCCTGGCAGCACGCCGGGCGCGGCATGGCCGCGGAGGGCGGCGCGGAGCCCCGGGTGATCTAGCGCACCCGGGCCGATTTGGCTCCGATTGCGCAAAGCCCTGCCCCCGGGCCGCTTCCGGGTGGCACTATGACGTCGTGAGTTCCGAGCGCGCGCCCCTCAGCGCCGAAGCCGTGCTGGCCGCCTCAGCGGACGCGGTGGTCTGCGTCGACAGCGAACTCCGAGTCACCTTCTGGAACCCGGCCGCCGAGCGGTTGTTCGGCTGGCGTGCGGAGGAGGTGCTCGGGGGCGAGCTGCCGATCGTCCCCGTCGAGCTGCGGGCCGAGCACGGCGCGGTGCTCGAACACGTGCGCGCCGGAACCCCGCTGTCCATCCACACCCGCCGCGTGCGCAGGGACGGCGCGGTCGTCGACGTGCGGATCAACACCAACCGGGTGCCCGGCGCGGACGGCGGCGTGGCCGGGTGGGTACTGAGCCTCTACCCCTCCGACAGCGACGTGCAGGCCCGCTCCTCGGCGATGGAGCGGGCCCGTCTCGTGCGGCGGCTCACCGACGTGGTCGTCGACATCAACGCCGACCTCAGCCTCAAGACCGTGCTCGACCGCATCTCCCGCGGCATCACCGAACTCACCGGGGCGGATGCGGGCGGCTTCGTCCTGCTCAACGAGGACCGCGTGGAGCTGGTCAGCATCTCGGAGCTGTCGGAGGACCTCCAGGGGTTCAGCTCGGCGCTGGACGACAGCCTGTTCGGCGAGCTGCTGCGCAGCGGCAAGTCCGTGCTGCTGGCCAACGAGGACACCCGCGGACTCCAGGACCTGGTCTGGGCCGACCTGCCCGGGCTGCACACCATCGCGCTGGGCGTGTCCAACGTGCACGGCCGCCCCTACGGCGCCCTGTACGCGCTCTACAGCCAGCGCAAGGTGGGGCACGTGGAGCTGGAGCTGCTCGAACTGCTCGCCGCGCACGCCGGGGTGGCGATCGGCAACGCGCTGGCCTACGAGGAGCTCAACCGCCAGCGCGTCCACGAGCAGGCCGTGGCCGACTCCAGCGCCGACGGGATCGCCGTGCTCGACTTCGGCGGCCGGGTGCGCAAGTGGAACCGGTCGGCGGTGGAACTCACCGGCTACGCGGCCGAGGTGATGGAGGGGCGCCACCCGCCCTTCCCGCTGCCCGCCTGCCACGGCCAGCCGGTCAAGCACAAGCTCCGCGACGGCCGCTGGCTGGAGATCCTGATGGCGCAGATCCCGCGCACCCACGAGTGGGTGGTGGACTTTCGCGACATCACCGCGCAGAAGGCCATGGAGGACGAGCGCGAGGCCTTCCTGGCCACGAGCGGGCACGAGCTGCGCACCCCCATCACCGTCATCCACGGCTACGCCACCACGCTCCTGCGCAAGTGGTCCCGGCTCAGCCCGGACTCGCAGTACCAGGCCGTCGGCACCATCGCGGAGCGCTCCTCGGCCCTGGCCGCGCTGGTGGACCGGCTCCAGCTGGGCTCGGACGTCGCGCGCGGCGAGATGCGGGTCGGCCGCGACCGGTTCGACCTGCCCGAGGTGCTGCGGCAGGCGGTCAGCGCCTTCCGGCCCCTGTCCGACCGGCACGACGTCACCCTGGACGACCCGCCCGGCCTTCCGCCCACGGCGGGCGACCCGCTGGCCACGAGCATGATCATGGACCAGCTCCTGGACAACGCCCTCAAGTTCTCGCCCCGGGGCGGGGCCGTGCGCGTGCGCGCCCGGGAGGAGGGCGACGCCGTCGCGGTCGTGGTCGACGACGAGGGCGTGGGGCTGCGCCCGGGCGACGAGGAGCGGATCTTCGACCGCTTCGTGCAGTCGGGGGTGCGCGGCGAGGAGTCCCGCTTCGGCGGGCTCGGGCTCGGCCTCTACATCGTGCGCCAGCTGGCCAGGGACCAGGGCGGCGACGTGACCGCCCAGCGCCTGGAGCGCGGGACGCGCATGCGGTTCACCGTGCCGCTGTACCTCGGTGAGGGCGCGGAGCCCGCCACGCTCAGCGAACCGCTCCACAGGCAACCTGAGCCCCAGGAAACAACAAAAACCTCATCAACCCCTGAACCCCTGTCCCGTCAGCGATCCCCGCGCCGACGTGCGAGTCGTACGCCGTGATTCATCTCGCGGTGGGTTTCCTCCCGAGGTGAACGGGGCATTTCCACCCCTGGTGGAATTCGCTGGCACACATCGGGCGGGTTCCGGACGGCCCGAGAAAGCACCAACGCGCAGGGATTTCGACGTGTCAGGAGACAACACCCCACTCGACGCGGGTGACCGCCCGCACAAGGTCGAGCGGAGCGTCACGCTCCCCCACACCCCCGCCACCGTGGCCGGTGCCAGGCAGCGGCTCTGCCGCGACCTCCGCGCCATGCGGATCAGCGAGGAACGCGTGGACGACGCGGCCCTCGTCCTCAGCGAGCTCGTCAGCAACGCCCTCCGCCATGCCAGACCCCTGCCCACCCCCGAGAACCCCGAGGACAGCGTCGGCGTGTCCTGGCGGGCCGAGGTGGACCGCGGGTCGGGGACGTGCGGCTGGGTGGAGATCGCCGTACGCGACGGCGGCTCCAGCACCATGCCCAGGGTGGCGCGACCCTCGATCTCCGGCCTGGGCGGCCGGGGTCTGGGCATCGTCCAGTCCCTGTCCGGCCGCTGGGGCACCGAGATGGACGCGACCACCACCACGGTGTGGGCGGTCCTGGAGATCCCCGCCGAGGGCTCCGCCGCCGAGGAGGAGGACACGGCCCGGGGGCTGCCGGAGGGTTTCGGGGCGATGGCCCCGTGTCCTGACCCCGCCGACGTCGTCGAGCTGCGGCTGGGCGCCGCGGAGACCCCGGGGGCCCGGAGCGCCCTGCTCTGAGGGAGCCCGCCCCGCGGTGACGGCGCCGCCACCGGCGGAGGAACGTCACCGATGTCGCGAAACACCGCCAACGAGGTGGCCCGGCGCTGGTACGGCCGCTACAGTCACGACTGTGGAGTTGAAGATATCAAGCCGGTCTCAGCAAGACGTCGCGGTGGTAACCGTGGGCGGTGAGATCGACCTGTACACGGCACCCCAGTTGCGTGACAAGCTCATCGGAGCCCTGGAGGACGGGGCGCGGCGGCTGGTCGTCGACATGTCGCGGGTGGAATTCTGCGACTCGACCGGCATCAGCGTGCTGCTCTCCGCCATGAAGCGCTCCCGCGACAAGGGCGGCGACCTCGAACTCGTGGCGCCGAGGCCCGCGGTGACCAAGGTCCTGGAGGTCACCGGGCTGAACGCGGTGTTCGTCATCCACCCCGACCTCGACGCGTTGCCGGTGGCCGCGGGGACCGGCACCGCCCAGTAGACGGGACGCGCGTGCTTCGTGGGGAGGGCGCCGGTCCCGAGGGGGCCGGAATCGCCGTGGTCATCGCCGCCAAGGACGAGGCGGTGCGCGTGGGCAGCACCGTCAGGGCCGCCCGCGCACTGCCCGGTGTGGACCTGGTCGTCGTGGTCGACGACGGTTCCGCCGACCGCACGGCCGACGTCGCGCTCGACGCCGGGGCCCGGGTGCTCAGGCACAGCCGCAACCGCGGCAAGGGGGCCGCGATGGAGACGGGCGCGGAGGGCGTCCGGCTCATCGAGGAGCACGAGGCGGGGGACGGGTCCCCGCGCTTCCCCCGGCACCTGCTGTTCCTGGACGCCGACCTGGAGGCGACCGCCGCGGAGGCGGCGCCGCTCGTCGAACCGGTCCGCGACGGCAAGGCCGACATGACCATCGCCCTCTTCCCCGCGACCCGCATGCGCCTGGGCGGCCACGGGTTCGTGGTGCGCCTCGCGCGCGGCGGCGTCCGCAAGGCCACCGGGTGGGAGCCCGAGCAGCCCCTCAACGGCCAGCGCTGCCTGACGCGCGCCGCCTTCGAGGCGGCCAGGCCGCTGGCCCCCGGTTTCGGCGTGGAGACCGGCCTGACCATCGACGTGCTGAGGGCGGGCTGCCGGGTGCTGGAGGTGGAGGTGCCCCTGGAGCACCGGGCCACCGGCACCGACCTGCGCGCGCAGCTGCACCGGGCCCACCAGTTCGCGGACGTGGCCCGGGCGCTGGCGGTGCGCGAACTGCGGCCCACCGTGCGGCGGGGGTGGGACCGGACCCGTGAGCGCACGCGCACGGCGGGACGGCAACTGACCCGCAAAATCGGGCACATGACTTGGAGAAACCGCCCGAAGTAACCCCATGGGTGCAGTGTGTAGCTATACGCTCGCTCCGTGTTCACTACGATCCTGGCTTTGACGGGAATGCTCTCGGGACTGGGCGCGCTCGCCCTCGGCTGGCACGCGCTGTCCAGGGCCCGTGTGATCGGCAGCGAGTCCCGGGCACTCGCCCAACGGGCGACCGCGGTCAGCGCCTCGGGCGTGGACCCGTTCGCCGTGCGCGACGTGGCGGTGCTCCACTACGACGCCCTGGAGGAGATGTCGGGCGCCCGTTCCTTCTCCCTGGCCCTGCTCAACAGCGAGGGCGACGGCGTCGTCGTCACCTCCATCAACGGGCGCACCGAGTCGCGCACCTACGCCAAGGCGGTGGTGGGCGGGGACTGCGACACCCTGCTCAGCCCTGAGGAGTACCGGGTCGTCCGGTCGGCACGACTGGGGGAGGGCGTCGGCGCCGCCGCGGGGAGTCCCCCGACGCGGTCGGTGTCCTCCGCCGGTGTCCAGCCGGTGCCCCCGCCCGTGGCCCGGGACGAGTCCGGGTCCCCGGCCGGGCGGGACGAGGAGCGCGGCGCGCGTGAGGACGCGGAGGCCGACGCCGCGACTGACGCTGTGGAGGCCGTTGACGCGGGCACGGACCGGGAGCGGCGCGAGGCCGCCCCGGAGGCCCCGACCCGCACCAACCCGCGCACCCCGGCTGCCCGGACCGCCTCCGCCGCACCGTCCGTCGTGGGCGGTGACGGGGAGGACGTGGAGGTTGCCCAGGCAGCCCCAGCGACATCGGCCACCGACCGGGAGGACGCGGAAGTCGCCCCGGTAGCCGAGGGCGCGGAAGCCACCCAGGCAGCCCCAGCGACATCGGCCACCGACCGGAAAAACCCTGAGGTCACGCCAGCCTCAGCCGTTTCGGACATGGCGGGCGAGGACCAGGAGGACGCCTCGGCAGCCCCGGTCAACCCGGCCGTCCGGCCCGCCTCAACCGCTCCGACAGGCTCAACCGCCCCAGGTGCCTCGGCCGTTACTTCTGGTGAACAAGGGAGTCCTGAGGCCACGTCAGCCTCAGCCTCCCCGTCCGTAGCGAACGATCAGGAGATCACTCCGGTCACCGGAGCTACTTCAGCTCCTACAGCCCCATCAACCCGGACCGCCTCCGCTGGCACGTCCGCCATGGGCGACGACCGGGAGGAGCGGGAACCCCGCGGCCTCGTCTCCGTGATCCGGAGGACGATCGGACGCGTCGGCGCCGACAGCCGGGCCCCCGTCGAGGCCGTGCGGTCGGGAGTCGGAGCGGCGAGGCCGATCGTCTCGGCCAACGTCACCGTGCAGTCGGGGCCCTCCGCCACCGCGGCGGGGCGCACGGGAACCTCCACCAGTGGGACCGCGACGGCCGCCGAGCCGCGCCCGGAGGACCCGACCGACGAGGGGACCGGCGGGGACGGCGCCCGGGAGGCGGACGCCCCCGCGTCGGAGGCGCACAGGTGAGCGCACCGAAGCGGCCCGGCCCCGGTGTCGGCCCCGGTGCCGGGCCCGCGTCGCGCCCCGAACCGCCGCCCCCGGAGCGCCGGTCCGTATAGCCTGGTGTTATGCCCAACCGCTACGCCTACCTCGGCCCCGAGGGCACCTTCACCGAAGCCGCACTGCGCAACCTGCGCCCGGACGCGCCCGACGAGACCCGCGTCCCCTGCGAGGGGGTCGCGGCGGTCTTCGACGCGGTCCGCTCCGGCGCGGTCGACGGCGGGGTCGTCCCCCTGGAGAACTCGGTCGAGGGCGGCGTCACCGCCACCATCGCCGAACTCGTCAACGGCGACCCGCTCCTCGTCACCGGCGAGACCGCGGTCCCCGTCGAGTTCGCCCTGTTCGCGCGGGGCGGGACGGTGATGGAGGACGTCAAGCGGGTGGCCACCCACCCCCACGCCCTCGCCCAGTGCCGGGGCTGGCTCGCCCGCAACCTGCCCGACGCGGACACGCACACCGTCTCCTCCACGGCCGCCGCCGCGCGCGCGGTCTCCGAGCCCGGCGCGCCCTACGACGCGGCCATCTGCGCCGTGATCGCCGGAGAGCGCTACGGCCTGCACGCCCTGGCCTCCGGTATCGGCGACCGCTCCGACGCCGCCACCCGCTTCATCTACCTGTCCCGGCCCGGCGTCCTGCCCGCGCCCACCGGAGCCGACCTGACCTCGCTCGTCGCCTTCATCGCCGACGACCACCCCGGCGCCCTGATCGAGGTGCTCAACCAGTTCGCCGTGCGCGGGGTCAACCTCACCCGGCTGGAGTCGCGCCCCACCGGCGACCGGCTCGGCAGCTACTGCTTCTGCATCGACGCCGAGGGGCACGTGGCCGAGGCCCGGGTCGGCGAGGCCCTCATGGGCATCCGGCGGGTGTGCCGGGACGTGCGCTTCCTGGGCAGCTACCCGCGCAGCGGCCGGACCACCGAGAACGATCCGCTGCTGCGGCCCCGACCGGCCACCGACGCCGACTTCGCCGAGGCCGAGCAGTGGCTGGCGCGCATCCGCGCCGGTCAGGTCGACTGAGGCCGGATCCCGGCTCCGGACACGGTTCCCCTCCGCGGCCCCCGATCCCCCGCCGGACGACCGGGTCCGGCAGTTCCCGGCTCCCCGGCCGGATCCCCGGTTCCCCTGTTCCCCGGGTCCGGCGGTCCTCAGACCCCGGCCGCCTCCATCGGCCCGCCCCAGCGGACCTCCTCCCCCACCTCGGCGCGGTCCAGCTCCAGGCACAGCGCCAGCCTCAGCGCGAAGTCCTCAGGACGCGTCGCCTCCAGCACCTCCAGCACGCGGGTGAGCTCCTCTGCGGTCATCTCGTTCAACGGCTTCACGGTCGTCCCCCTCATAGGTCTGTCACAGGAAGGACGAGGTCACCGGGCGTCCATGACGCGGTTGTGGAAAAGATGTCGGGAGGATGGGGCCCGGAAGGTAACCTGCAAGACGTGATCGACCTTCGCGCTCTTCGAGAAGACCCCGAACGACTCCGCGCCTCGCAGCGGGCCCGGGGGGAGGACCCCTCCGTCGCCGACCGCCTGCTCGGGCTCGACGCCGACCGCCGCTCCGCACTGTCCCGGTTCGAGACCCTGCGCGCCGAGCAGAAGAGCGTGGGCAGGTCCGTCTCCAAGGCCTCCCCGGAGGAGCGCGAGGAACTCCTGACCCGCGCCAAGGCGCTGGCCGCCGAGGTCAAGGAGGCCGAGGCCGAGGCCGGTCGCCTCGCCGACGAGCTGGACGCCCTCCTGTCCGGCGTGCCCAACCTCGTGGAGGAGGGCGCGCCCGAGGGCGGCGTGGACGACTTCAGGGTCCTGGAGACCGTCGGCTCCCCGCGCTCGTTCGACTTCACCCCGCGCGACCACCTGGAGCTGGGCGAGATGCTCGGCGCCATCGACATGGAGCGGGGCGCCAAGGTCTCCGGAGCCCGGTTCTACTTCCTCACCGGCGTGGGCGCCCAGCTGGAGCTGGCGCTGCTCAACATGGCCATGAACCAGGCCGTCCAGGCGGGCTTCACGCCGATGATCCCGCCGGTTCTGGTCCGGCCCGAGACCATGGAGGGCACCGGGTTCCTCGGCTCGCACGCCGACGAGGTCTACCACCTGCCCGCCGACGACCTCTACCTCGTGGGCACCTCCGAGGTGCCGCTGGCCGGGTACCACTCGGGGGAGATCCTCTCCGCCGACGCCCTGCCCAACCGCTACATCGGCTGGTCGCCGTGCTTCCGCCGCGAGGCGGGCTCCTACGGCAAGGACACCCGCGGCATCATCCGCGTCCACCAGTTCAACAAGGTGGAGATGTTCGTCTACACCCACCCGGACCAGGCGCACGAGGAGCACAAGCGGCTCCTCGCCTGGGAGCGGGAGATGCTGGACAAGCTGGAGCTGCCCTACCGCGTGGTGGACATCGCCGGGGGCGACCTGGGCACCAGCGCCGCCCGCAAGTACGACTGCGAGGCGTGGGTCCCCACCCAGGAGACCTACCGGGAGCTGACCTCCACCTCCAACTGCACCGACTTCCAGGCACGCCGCCTCAACGTGCGGTTCCGGGGCGAGGACGGCAAGCCCCGCTTCGCCGCCACCCTGAACGGCACGCTGGCCACGACCCGCTGGATCGTCGCCATCCTGGAGAACCACCAGCGCGAGGACGGCTCCGTGGTGGTTCCCGAGGCGCTGCGCCCCTACCTGGGCCGCGACGTCCTGGAGCCGGTCGCCAAGGGCAGGTAGGCGCCCGGGGCCCGGCCGTACACCCGGAGCCGGCGGACCCGTCCGCACGGCCGTCGAGCCGAAGGACCCGTTACCGGTACGCGCGGAGCCCGCCCCCGGCCGGGGGCGGGCTCCGCGCTCGGTGTCACAGGTGCGGACCGGTCACAGGTACGGACCGGAGCCGTGCGGCTCCTCGTCCAGGCCGCCGGGGACGCCCGGCCCCTGGGCCTGTAGGCCCGCCATGCCGGGCGGCAGGGCCTTGCGCATGTTCTCCAGCTGGGCGCGGGCCGCCATCTGCTGGGCGAACAGGGTGGTCTGGATGCCGTGGAACAACCCCTCCAGCCAGCCCACCAGCTGCGCCTGCGCGATGCGCAGCTCGGCGTCGCTGGGGGCCGCGCCCTCCGCGAACGGCAGGGTCAGCCGCTCCAGCTCCTCGATCAGCTCGGGGGCCAGACCGTCCTCCAGCTCCTTGATGGACGAGGTGTGGATCTCCTTGAGCCTGGCCCGGCTCGCCTCGTCCAGCGGAGCGGCCTTGACCTCGTCCAGGAGCTGCCGGATCATGCTGCCGATCCGCATCACCTTGGCGGGCTGCTCCACCATGTCGGCGAGGGTGCGCGGCTCCTCCGCGCCCTCCTCGCCGTCCCCGTCGCGGTCGGATCCCATGACCAGGATCCGAGCCTGCTCCTCCGGGTTCTCTGCGCTGCTCATCAGTCCCCTTACGTGGATGTCACCGGCACGCCGTCAACGGGGAAGAAGGATCTTTCCGGTGTGCGCGCTCGTTTCCATGACGCGGTGCGCCTCCGCCGCGTTCCGCATCGGGACCGAGCGGTCGACGACGGGGCGGACGACTCCCTGTTCTACCAACGGCCACACCTGCTCGAGTACTCCCGAGACGATGGCCGCCTTCTCCTCCAGGGGACGGGAACGCAGGGTCGTCGCGTGGACGGAGAGCCTTTTGGCGAGCATACGCCCCAGATCGGCCTCGGCGCGGCGTCCGCCCATCAGCGCGATGATCACCAGGCGGCCGTTCGTGGCCAGCGAGCGCAGGTTGGCGTCCAGGTAGGAGCCGCCCATGATGTCGAGGACGAGGTCGGCGCCGCCCGCCTCGCGCACGCGCTCGGTGAAGTCCTCCTCCTTGTAGTTGATCAGGATCTCCGCGCCCAGTTCGCGGCAGCGCTCCAGCTTCTCCCGGCTGCCCGCCGTGACCGCCACCCGGGCGCCCAGGGCGCGGGCGAACTGAATCGCGAAGGTGCCGATGCCGCTGCCGCCGCCGTGGACCAGGACGGTCTCCCCGGCGCGCAGGCCGCCGACCATCACCAGGTTGGACCACACGGTGGCGGCCACCTCGGGCAGCGCGGCGGCCTCCACCAGGTCCACGCCCGCGGGGATCGGCAGCAGCTGGCCCACCGGGACGGCGACCTTCTCGGCGTAGCCGCCCCCGGACAGCAGGGCGCACACCCGGTCGCCCACGGACCAGCCCGAGTCCTCGGTGCCGGGGCCGAGCGCGGCGACGGTGCCCGAGCACTCCAGTCCTGGGTACTCGGAGGCGCCGGGCGGCGGCGGGTAGCTGCCCTGGCGCTGGGAGACGTCGGCCCGGTTGGCCGCGCTCGCGGCCACGTCCACCAGGACCTCCCCCTCGCCGGGGACGGGATCGGGAACCTCGGTCCAGGCCAGGACCTCGGGTCCGCCCGGTTCGCTGATACGGATCGCGTGCATGAGCCAGACAGTACCCGGGGAGGTTCCACGTCAGGCAACGGATTCTTTTCCGGACTAGGAGCAGACGTACCTGCGTTCGATGCTTCAGGGTGAGTGCGCGATTATTTGGACCATGACTTCTATGGCTCCATCCGAGCCCGTCGCTGCTGAGAACGGCCGGATCAAGGTGTGGTACCGGTTCGTGCCGCGAGAAGGCTGGCTTCCTCAGGACACTGAGGGGTTGTGGGCCACGCGGCTGAGCTGCGATACCGCCCGAGTGGAGAGCGTCCCCTTCCTGCAGAACGGGGTGGCCGAGGGCGAGATCGTGAGGTTCGTGACGGACGCCGATGGCCTCCATTGGGCGAAGGAGCGGGTGAAGGCGTCGGGTAACTGCACCATCCGGGTCTTGCCAATTCCCTCCGGCCCGCTGGGGCGAAGCGCTCGGGCTGTGCATGAGCTGCTGTCGCCTTTTGGCCTGGGCGGTGAGGTCTTCAGCGAGGAATTCCCGTTGGTCGCCTTCACCGTGCCCGCCGATGCAGACCTTGCCGGACTCAAGGCGTTGCTCGTTCGCGGCCAAGAGGACAGGTGGTGGCACTTCGAGGTTGCCTGTGCCACCGACGCATGGCGCGACGGGTAGTCGCGCAGCCAGTAGCTCCTTCACTGCGCTGCTTCCAGCACGCGGGGCAGTGCGGCGGTCATCGCTCTTCTCCGGGGATGATCGGCATGCCCAAGGCGACCGAGGTCCGGTTGCGCATACGGTTCCGGGCCAGCTGGTCCAAGGAGGAGAGCTTGTTCTGGGCGGCTTCGAGGCTGGTCTGGAGTCCTTGGACCTCGCCGAGCCAGCCGTTGACGCGGGCCTCCTCGCTGCGGTCCTTGAGGTTGCGGATGATCTCTTCCAGACGTCGCCGCTGCCGAGGGTCGACACGGAGCATGGGGCAGCGCACGCAAGCGTGCTCGTGTGCGCAGGGGGTGCCGTAGGGGCGCCCGCAGGTGCCGAGTTCGACCTTGCGCAGCTCGAAGTGCTGCTGGAACTCGTTCCACTCCTGTTCGGTGGGTTCCCGGTATTCGGAGGCCGGACGGGCAGCACGGCGGGTGTCCAGGAAGGCCCGGTAGGACTTGATCAGCTCTTCCTGGAAGACCGCGAGGTATGCCTGGGTGGTGTCCAGGCTGTGGTGACCGAGGATCTTCGCGGCGATGTGGACGGGCAGGCCGCCGGTGACGGCGTCCGTGATGAACATCCGGCGGAAGTCGTGCGGCGTGTAGCGCAGGGGCTGGCCTGCCCGGTCGGTGAGCCCGGCGCGCTCCAGCGTCTCATCGAGGAGCCGGTAGAGGACCCTGGTGCTGATGATCTCCCGGCGCCATCCGTTCTTGCGTTGGAACAGGTGGGGCAGCATCGGCCCGGTCACGCGTTCATGCGCGTCGTAGCGGGCCGTCAGAGGAACGCGGCCGTCCTCGCCTCGGATCCGGCAGATCACGCTGGCCAGGACGCTGGCCAGCTCCGGGGTCACCAGGAGCAGGCGTTCCTCGTTGCTCTTGGAGGGCACGATCTGGAGCAGGAGAACGACCTCGCCGGTGTCGGGCAGGCGGTAGGAGACCAGCGCCAGGTGGGTCAGCTCCAGCAGTTCCTCGACGCGGACGCCGGTGTGTCGGAGCGTTTCGATGATCGCCCAGGCCCAGAAGGCGTCTTCCTCCTTGCGAAGCAGCTCGATGCGTTCGCCGTTGTGTTCATCGGTGATGAGGATGGCGTCCGGGCCGTGCTGGGACGCGCTGCGGGTGTCGCACCGGTATTGGGTGCGGCGGTAGGTTCTCCCGTCGTGCTCGAAGATCTCGCCGATGGGTGTGCGGCGGGAGGCATCGAGCAGGGCCGCCTGGTCGTCGCGGTACTTCTGGGCCGTGTCGACCAGCGTGGGCAGATGCGGCAGGCGCTCGCGGATGCGCTGGTGCACCTCCGCCGTCCGGGCCCGGTTGCGCTTGGCCACGCCCTCCAGCTCGCTGCGGCGGATCGGGCAGCGCACCGCCCACGGAGCCCAGGAGGGGTCTTCGTGCGCCCACTCCTGGATGTCGAGATAGAAGGCCCGAACTCGTGCCAGGATCTCCAGGCGGTTCCGGCGCGGCTTCTTCGGGCCCTTCACTCCTGAGGTGAAGGCGAGCCGGGATTTCCAGGCTTCGACCACGTCCGACGGCAGGTCAAGGGTGTCGATTCCGGGGTGGTGCCGTTCGATGTCGGCCCAGAACGTGCCCGCCAGGGTGCTGACCAACTGGCGGAAGGAGCTGAAGTCCATGGCGGGTCGGCGCTCGTTCAGGTAGCGGATCAGCATCTCACGCACCGGGGCGCTCTGGATCTGGCGCTGAGCGATCAGTTCCTCGGTGGTGGACTGACCGGTCCGGAGGGTGGCGCGCAGGCTCTGGTCGCTGTCGAGCACGCCGATGTCGCACAGAACGTCCCAGGCTCCGTGAATGCCGGTCTGGTGTCGGCCGTAGCGGCCCATGTTCCAGGACCGGAATTCGTGGACGTTGTCTGCGGTGACCTCGTGCAGGTCCTTGCCGGTGTGCAGCACGATCTTGGACAGGCAGGTGAGGGTCTGGGCGACCTGGCGGCCGACCATGCCCCGGGCCCGCGCGGCTTCCTCGGCCCGGGTGAACGCGTCGGCAGACAGCTCGGTGCGCACGTCGGCGAACAGGCGGACCGCGCCGTAGTCGACCAGGAAGTCGTAGCTGGGCAGCACGAGACGGCACAGCAGGAGGCCGGCCAGGGCGGTGACGGCCTCGCCGCGGAAGCTCTTCGGTGAACGGCCCTCGGCAGCGGCGGCCTCCGGAACCCAGCTCAGCGGGCCCGGGTCGGTCTCGCAGGAGTTCCATCGCTCCTGCCATCCGGCGCCGGGCCGCTCCGCCAGCCAGGAGAGCAGGCGCTCGGCCGCGCGCAGCCTTGCGCGCATGTCGGCTCCAGTCAGGTCGGACCAGGTGCTCAGCTCGGGCAGGCGGGCCAGCACTTCCCGGATGGGCAGGGTGTCGATCGGCCCGATGCGGGGAGGGGCCGTCCGGGGCTGCTGGGTGCCGATGAAGCGGGGAAAGGGCGTCACCTGTGGTGGCTGGGCGGGTGTGCTGCTCGTGATGGTCATCGCGGTTGTTCTCCGAAAAGCACGGCCAGGTCTGCGGCGTTGTAGCCGCGGGCCGGGGTCGGGGCGGGGGCGGGTTGTTCGGTCTGCTTGGCGTCCAACAGGTGCTGGTGGACGCGGCGGATGACCTCTTCGGGGTCTTCTTCGAGGTAGAGCTGTGTGGTCGACAGGTGCGCGTGGCCGAGGACGGTCTGGATGTCGCGGAGCGAGAGGTTGCGGTCCCGCAGCATCCGCAGGGCGCAGGTATGCCGTAGGTCGTGCATGGTCCAGTTGGTGCCGATGGACTCGTTGACCCGGCGAAGGACGGCGCGGAGGGCGTCGTAGTTCAGTGGCTGGTGGACCATCGGGCCTTGGCCGCGGTGGCGGCGCCGCAAGGTCCACCAGACCGGGTCACTCGGTTTGAGCGGGCCGATGCCGTCCAGGTAGAGCCGCAGCCAGACGAAGGCGTCAGCACTGGCGGGGGGCCACTGTTCGGCTCCGGTTCCTTTGCGGTGGACCCGAACGAGCTGATCGCCCCAGTCCAGGTCGGCGCTGCGGATGCCCAGGATCTCGGAGGCGCGGCTGGCGTTGCTGATGACCAGCGAGGTCAGGGCCCGGTCGCGGTCCGAACGCAGGGCCGCGAACAGGGAGTTCCACTGCTGATCAGGCATCGCGCGGGGGCGCCGTTTGGGAACCGGGGGGTTGTAGCGCAGCCGCCCTTCCGGCCGGAACGGCTCCAGCGGGTTGTGGTGCGCGTTCGGTCGCTGCCCACCTCGGCGTTCTTGGGGAACCGGGTTGATCAGGGGGCCGTCTCCACGCGCGATCCAGAACTCGTAGAAGCTGCGGATCACCGCGTTGCTGTGCCGGATTGTGCGGGCGGCGTACTGGTCCCCGGGGTACTGCTTGCGGGTGATGGGGTTGATCGTGCCAGCGGTAGAGGCCGACTTGATCCTGGGTGTCCGGCGCGGCTTCGTGCTGCGTTGCAGCCACAGGACGAACTCGCGCACCTCGGCCGAGGTCACCTTGTCCCACTCGACATCGACGACCTGGAGCCACCGCCACCACCGCAACAGGTCGTAGGCGTAGCTCCGGACGCTTCCCGCGCTGCGGCCCTGGGCGACGAAGTCCCGCAGGTACCGGCGTATCGGTTCGACCGGCTGCCCGTCGGAGCCGTGTACTTGGTACGGCACGACGCCGTCGACCTCCACGACTCGGCCCCACTGTGGAAGCCGGATCGCGTCGACGTCATGCTCCATATCGCTTGATAGCGCCACACCAATCCCTTCGTTCGGGTTGGGTGACTTCCTATCGGCGCGACACAACCGGACGCCCACGACACACGCGTGTCGCCTCTGGTAGTCCGGTCAACATGTCCTCTGTTCACCTGCTCGTAAGGATGCTTCGGTGGGGCCGGGCGGGTAAGAGTGATCCCAGGGAGCGGAACCCGTCTCTTCCCCGCTGGGGTATCCCTCCCTCCACAGCACGCCCCCTTCAAGCAGGAGAACTCCGGTGGCACACCAGGAACACAACGGGTCGGGTCGAAGCTCTGAGGCGGGCCACGGACCCGAGGCCGGGGAGCACGTCGAACCGGACCGCCCGGCGGGTGACCCGGAGGAGTACGACCCGGACGCCGCCGCGCCGGGGCCGACCGCGCCCGAGCCCTCGCCCCACGACCAGTGGTTCGGCGGCTTCGAGGGCGAGGCGCCGCCTCCGCCTCCCTACGCCCGGCTGCCCGAGGACACGCCGCTGATGGCGCCGGGGCACCAGGCGCAGCCTCAGGCGGACCAGGCGGATGGGGCGGCTGGGGCGGAGGGGTTCGGCGGGGAGTCGGAATGGTCGGCCTCCGGTGCTCTCGAACCTCCGGGGACTCCCGGCGGCCCCGAACCGGAGGGGTTTGCGGAGGAGCTTGAGACCGAGGTTCTTCCGCCCTCTTCTGGGACTTCTGAGGCTTCTGGGACTCCTGGGATTTTTGGTCCTCCCGAGGCTTCTGAGGAATCCGGCACTCCTGGGCCTTCCGGGGGGTCCGAGCCGCTGGCGCCCCCGCGGCCCTCCGGCGCCTCCGGGCCCTCGGAGTTCCTCGCGGGTTCGGGAGCTTCCGAGGTTTCCGCTGCCGCTGACGCTGCCGAAGACACCGCCGCCGACGCCGACGACGGCGAGGAGGACGGCACGGTCCGCCTGCTGCCGGGGGCCGCACGCAGACGCCCGCAGCGCCCGCAGCGGCAGCGCCTCCATCGCCCCGTCCGTCCGGGCGGGGAGGACCCGCTGGCGCCCCGCAGGCTGCGCCGCGACTCCGACGTGCCCGAACCCGAGCAGCTGCCTCCCCTGGAGACCGAGCGCGACGACGCCAGGGGCGGACCGCCGACCACGGGGCCGGTTCCGACGGGCCCGGAGACGGGATCGGGTCCGCGCTCCGTTCGGGGTCCCGGCCCAGGCCCGGTCCAGGGACCCGAGCCGCGTTCCGTCCAGGGGCCCGGCCCCGGCCCCGCCCCGGGCCCCGATCCCCGGTCCGCACGGGACACGGGTCTGGGCGCGTGGCTGGACGAGGACCCCGGCCCCTTCCGGTTCGCCCCACCACCGGGCGAACCCGTCCGTCCCGCGCCGCCCCGGGCCCCCGAGCCGCCGTCCGCGCTCACCGGTCCCCGGGCCGACCTCGCGCCGCCACCGGCCCCGCCCGCTCCCCCGGGTTCACCGGCCCAGCGCCGCCCCGAACAGGAGCGGCAGACCTCCGACGCGCTCAACGCGGCCACCCTCGTGCGCAACCGGCGCCACGGCCCCAGCGGCGGGTGGCGCCGGGCCGTGCACGCCGCCACCCTGGGCCTGGTCAACCCGGGGGAGTCGGCCAAGGTGCTGCGCCAGCGCGAGCTGGTGGCCCGGGCGAGCACGCCCGTGGCGACCGGGCACCACCGGGTGGCCGTGCTCAGCCTCAAGGGCGGGGTCGGCAAGACGACCACCACGGTCGCCCTCGGCGCGACGCTGGCCTCCCTGCGCGGCGACCGGGTGCTCGCGGTGGACGCCAACCCCGACCGCGGCACGCTGTCGGACAAGGTGCGGCTGGAGACCGCCGCGACCATCCGCGACCTGCTCAACGAGCGCCACCTGGTGTCGCGCTACGCCGACATCCGCGGGTTCACCTCGCAGGCGCCCAGCAGGCTGGAGATCCTGGCCTCCGACCGCGACCCGGCGGTCTCCGAGGCCTTCAGCGACGCCGACTACCGGGAGGTCTCCCGGATCGTCGAGCACTTCTACTCCATCTGCATCACCGACTGCGGAACCGGCCTGCTGCACTCGGCTATGCGCGGGGTGCTGGGGCTGGCAGACCAGGTGGTCCTGGTCAGCTCGGCGTCCGTGGACGGCGCCCGCAGCGCCAGCGCCACCCTGGACTGGCTGGAGGCGCACGGCCACGGCGCCCTCGTCCGCAGCGCCGTGGTGGTGCTGTCGATGGTGCGCTCCGACAGCAAGAGCAGCGTGGACCTGGGCCGGCTGGAGGAGCACTTCGCCGGGCGGTGCCGCGACGTGGTGCGGGTGCCCTGGGACGGGCACCTGGAGGAGGGCGCGGAGGTGGACCTCGAACGGCTCGCCCCCGCCACGCGGGACGCCTACCTCCAGCTGGCCGCGTCGGTCGGGGAGGCGTTCGCCTGGCGGAGGTGAGACGGCCGCGGGCGGGGCGCGGCGCGCGGTCGACCCCTCCTCCAGCCCCTCCCTGTTTTCCGGGGCCCGCTTTCGGACAGGGTGAGGGACGAGGGGGAAGGGGTTGGGGATGAACGCACAGGAACGCCCGCCCGCGGTCGTGGTCGGCGTGGACGGCACACCCGCCTCCCACGCCGCCCTGGTCTGGGCGACCGAGGAGGCCGCCAGGCGCGGCACGCAGCTGCGGATCGTGCACGGCCTCGGCATGCCGGTGGTGATCGGCGCCTACGGGGCGGCCGGGCGCGTGGCCGTCGAGGACCAGCGGGAGGCCGGGCACGACCTGCTCACCGCGGGCGCCGCGTACGCGCACCGGGCCCGGCCGGGGCTGGACGTGGCGACCGTCCTGGCGCCGGAGGACGCGCCCGCGGTGCTGCTCAACGACGCCCTGCCCGAGGACGTCGTCGTGGTGGGGTCGCGGGGCCTGGGCGGGGTGCGGGCGATCATGCTGGGCTCGATCAGCGTGCGCGCCTCCTCCCACGCGCCCTGTCCCGTGGTGGTCGTTCCCCACCAGGAGAAGCCGCCGCCGCGTCGCGGCCGCGTCGTGGTGGGCGTGGACGGGTCCGAGTCCTCCCGCCGCGCGCTGCGCTTCGCCCTCCACGAGGCGCTGGTGAGCGGCTCGGAGGTCGTGGTGGTCAACAGCTGGGAGGTGCCGCTGCCCGCGGACGCCGAGTCGCTGGCCGCCGACGCCCGGGCCCTGCACGAGGAGATGTTCGACCGCCAGTCCGAGGAGGTGGTCGCGGGACTGCTCGCGGAGGTGGTCGACGACCGGACCGAGCACCTGGAGATCAGCGCGATCCGGACGCAGGCCAACCCCGTGGACGCCCTTCTGGAGGCCGGGCGGGATGCTGACCTGCTGGTGGTGGGCTCGCGCGGACGCGGGGGCGTGCGCGGGCTGGTGATGGGCTCGGTCAGCCAGGGGGTGCTGCAACACGCCCCGGTGCCCGTGGCCGTCCTGCCGCCGCAGTCGGGGGACGAGTGACCGGCGGGAAGGGCTCACGACCGGAGGGAGCGGCCTGATGAGGAACGGCCTGGGGAGAACGGCGGCTCAGCGGGGAGAACGGTGGTCCGGGGGCGGGCCGAGGGGAACGGACGGCCGACGGGGGGTTCCGTGCCGTTCCCGGGAACGGCCGCCCTCCCCGGAGATGATGGACAGCGTTACCAAGGGGGAACCATGCCAAGCAACGAGGAGCACTCGCCCAGGGTCGTGGTCGGCGTCGACGGCTCCGACCACTCGCGGGCGGCGCTGGAGTGGGCGGCCGCCGAGGCGGACCGCAGGGGCGTGCCGCTCCGGGCCGTCCACGCGCTGGGAATGCCGCTGATCGTGTCGGCCGGCTCCGTGCCCGCCCGCTTCGATCCCACCGCGGAGATCTCGGAACAGGCCGACGAGGTGCTGACCAGGGCCGTGGAGCACGTGCGCCGTGCCCGGCCGTCGGTGACGGTGGAGACCGAGACCGCCCTGGAGGAGCCGCCGCTGGCGCTGCTGAGCCACAGCCGGACGCACGACCTGCTCGTGCTCGGCACGCGCGGCCTGGGCACGTTCGCGTCGGTGTTCGTGGGATCGGTGAGCATCCGCGTGGCCGCCCAGGCGGCGTGCCCGGTCGTGGTGGTGCCCTCGCACGGGGGCAGCCCCGCGACGACCTCGCTGGGCCGGGTGGTGGTCGGCGTGGACGGTTCCAGGAACGCCCGCCGGGCGCTGCGCCTGGCCGTGGACCTGGTGCGGGAGAGCGGTGGCGAACTCGTCGTGGTCAACAGCTGGGAGGTGCCCTATCCCTACGATCCGATGGCGATGACCGCCATGGGCTACGAGCCCCAGGAGAAGCTGTTCGACCGCAAGTCCGAGGAGCTGGTGGGCGAGATGCTGCTCGACGTCACCGGCAGGCGGCGCGAGGACCTCGACTTCGGGGTCAGCGTGGTGCGCACCCAGGACAGCCCGGTCAACGCGCTGATGGGGGCCGCCGAGGGCGCCGACGCGATCGTGGTGGGCTCCCGGGGCCGGGGGAGCGTGCGCGGGCTGCTCCTGGGCTCGGTCAGCCAGGGCGTGCTGCACCACTCCGAGATCCCGGTGGTGATCCTTCCGCACCACGCCGAGGAGGAGTAGCCGGAAGTAGCCGGGGACGCCCCGTCCGGGCGCCCCCGGACGGGTTCAGGAGTCCCCTGCGGCGTACTCCAGGCAGAAGGGGTGCCCGGCGGGGTCGGCGTAGACCCGGAACAGGTCGCGGGGGTCGTCCTCGGCGACCGCGAGCCTGCGCGCGCCGAGCGCCAGCACGCGCTCCTCCGCCGCCTCGATGTCCTCCACCCAGACGTCGAGGTGCGCCTGCTGGGGCCGCTCGGGGTCCGGCCACGCCGGGGCCTTGTGGTCGGGCGCGTGCTGGAAGGCGATCCGCGGCCAATCCTCCCCGACCACCACCCAGTGGTCCTCGCGCTTGGTGACGGGGAGTCCGAGCAGTTCGGCGTAGAAGTCCGCGAGCGCGCCGGGGTCGGGGCAGTCCAGGGCGATGGTGTGCAGTCGTCCGATCATGGCCTGCATCCTGCCCACCGGGGGCGCGACGATGCGGCGACATGTCGACGCGTCACCGGAGCGGTCGGATGCCGGTCAGTGCTCACCGTGGGGCTTCCTCGGCCTGGTGTGGTCGCGGACGGCGATCCCCAGACAGACCAGCCAGGTCACGAGAGCGTCCCAGGCGAGGAAGGACAGCCAGCCGCCCAGGTCGGGGCCCAGCGCGATCCATGCGGCGCTGCACGCGACGAGGGCGATGCTGAGGAGCAGGAACCAGGGGCGCGGCCGCTCAGGTCGCATGCCGTGGGGACTCCCGAACGGTGGACCCGATCCCCGGTTCGGTACGCGTCAGCCCCCGGTCGCGCAGCCCGGAGAGCGCCTTCTGCGCCGTCGCGGAGGCTACCTGGAACTCGTCCATGAGCTTGAGTACCGACGGGACACGACTCCCGGGTGGGTACTCGCCCTCTCGGATGCGTCTCTCCAGTTCGTCCGCTATCTGCACCCACCTGGGCAGACCCTCACGCCAATCCATGTCAGGGACGCTAGGAATCCTCAGGACGCCTAGCAATGCAGGCATGCCTAGCGTGCTATAGCTGAACTGGTCTATTATCGGGAATTGAACATGAGGCGGCCCGGTGGTGCGGCAAACACCCCGGGCCCAGTCCACCTGGTGAAAGCAGGCAGACAAGTGCACATCGTAACGGCCCTGGTGGCCGTCCTCCTTCGTTGCATCCGTCCGGCGCGGGGCCTCCACGCGGCACCGCGCGTCCTCTCCGGAGAACTGCGCGCCGAGGCCCGCAGGCGCCGCGCCTCCCGGGTGCGTCGCTACGCCGCCGATCCCGGCACGGTCGCGAGCGTACCGGCTCCTCTCCCTCCGGTCCCCGCTCCGCGTCCGGCTCCCGACGACAACCGCCGTGAGCCGCTGCCTCCGGTCGACCCGCCAGAGGCCTTCGTGCGGGGCTACTACCTGGCCCACGAGGCGCGGCGTCAGCCGGTGGGGGACCTCCTGATGGGTCTGGGGGCGGTCTCGTGAGCACGCCGACTCCGCCAAGCTTCCTCGAATCCGCACCCGGACCGGACACCGCCACGGACCTGTACGACACCCTGTCCGAGGCACTCCGGACGCGACCGCGTCACGCCGGTGAGGCCTATGCGGCGTTGCGCGAGGCCGACCGGTTGCTGTCGCTGCTGGACGCACACCTGCGCGCGGGCGGACCGCTGCCCGAGCCCTGGCGCACGGCAGGCGGCCGTCGCGAAAGGTAGCGACCGGGCCCGAAGAAGAACGCCTGTGGCCGACGAAGGTTTCCCAGCGAGCTGACAGGAGGGGTAAGGGCCCTCGGTTCCGCGGGGTTATGGGATACGAACCCACGAAACCCTGCTGTACCGAGGGCCTTAACCACCTGTCGACAAAACGACGAATCGGCTGGTGCGCTGGTGCGTGGCCACGGCGGCGGGGGTCATTCCGGGTGCGGCGCGGCGGAGTGAGCCGTGCCCTCGCCGCTGCGGTCGGCCTGCTCCCGGTGTGCCCGCCGATACCAACGGACGCTCGCGCCGGCGGTGCAGACTGCCGCCACGCCAGTCAACGCCGCCAGCAGAAGCTGGCCCTGGACCACGTTCGCCGCTGTGAGCACGCCCAGCAGGGTCGTGCTGATGAGGTTCGTCAGGCCGGACAGGGCTTTCATGGCACCTCTGGTTCTCGGGGGTGATGCCGACGCCTGCGTGTAAGTCCACCCGTGCCGAACGCTTCGCGCAACCGCTGTCCCGTGAACCGGCCGGACAGATCACCTCCGGCTAGGACGCGCGCTCCCAACCTCTTCTCCCGGGTCAGAACGCTGGTGCCGGGGACGTCCCGGACCCGTCGTGGTCGCTGGGAATCGGCATGCGTTGTTCCAGATCATCCCTGTGTCCCCGCGCCGCCGTCGCGCGGGGCATGACCTCCCCCACGTCCTCGCGTGGCACGTGCGGCCTTGCGGTCCTGCTTACGGAATCTGAGGAAGTAACCGAGGCCCGTCCCGCCGAAGCACAGCGCGGCCACCGCGCTGGCCCACGCCGCCCACGAGGGCCCGTCCAAGGCGAAACGGCCCACAGCCTGGAATGCCCACACTCCGCCAGTCACCAGGTTGCACCAGACAAGAAAGGGTCTCATCCACCCGGCCGGAACCCGGCGCTCGGACTGACGACGCATGACTACTTTTCCCTGGACGGACTCGCGGAGTCGCGGTGCCGTTCCCGGTACGTCCGGACCAGCCAGACCACCTCGAGCGTCATCGCGGCCAGAAAGACCAGGGCGCACAGCACAACGAGGCCGTAGTTCTGGTTCATCAACGCGGCGGCACCTGTGAAGACCATGGCCAGCATGGTGAAAAACGGGCTAGACAGGTGCACCCATCGCACCTTGCTCTTGTCGTGGGAGTCGTCAGCGATGGTCCTCACGGAACCTTCCGTGGTCACTGCCGGCGCGGTCCAGTGCTGGCCCGAGCGGACGGTGGAACCGGGTCAGGTAACCCGGCTGCACCGGTCCGTGAGGCCGCAGAACGGACCGCGAGCCGACAAGGGGGTGTGCATCCGGTCGCTCTCCCCGAGACCTACCTGTCCGGGCCCGGGCCAAACCGGAACCGCCGATCCGGCGCGCGGGGGGCGCGCCAGTCCTCACTGTCCGTTTCCGTCCCCACAACGGCCGGATCTGCTCCGAAACCGGAAACGCTGAGGGGCCGTGCCACGGCCCGGGCCCACCGGCCCCGGTCACTGTGGAGGGTGTGGGATTTGAACCCACGAAGTCCCGTTGTGCCGAGGGGCCCTGGCGACCTGTCGACAAACCGACGAAACGCCTTGTGACCTGCGCGGATGTTCCGAGGGCTTCCCAGTACTTCCGGCCCCTTCCCGGAGCCATGTGCGATGAATGTGCGATGCGGTAGGGGTGCTGCTGTAGCCCTGGCTACACGCACGGATGGCGGTAACGTCCTCAGCTGGGGAAGCCGAGAACGCCTCTGGCGGCTGGCCGCGCAACTTGCCTACCTGCGGGGATGTGGCCTGTCTCCCCGGTGTTGCCCGCCTTGTGTGGCACAGATCTGTTCCTGTTATGTGAACAAGGCACAGATTGTCACACCTGCTCTGTACGGTCCTGGGCAGAGCGGTTGACCCTGTGCCAGAAGTACTGAGCAGGGGTCTACGAGCCGCAGCCGCGTTGCTTCGGCCCGCGCTCGGAAGGGGAGGGACTATGTCCCCGAGACATGTGAAGGTAAGGCTGGACTGCTGGGGTGCCCGTCAGGGCATCGACTTGTGCGTGCAGGTCGAACGGCAGGTCCCTGAGCCGCTGCGGTGCACTCCGGGTGGTGGCAGGCCCGTGGGGAGTGGAACTGGACCCAGTTTTTGCACTGAGTGCGATGGCCTCCTCAAGGACGGCAGTCGCCTTCGGGCACACGTCAACGACCTGACCAGAGGTGGCTGGGGTCGCTGGGTGCGGGCTGGGTCGGTGGTCATCGGATGTGGCGGCTCGTAGGGGAAACCATCCGGCTGGAGCTCCTGACCCGAGGCACGTACCTCTAGCCGGAACGTACCGCATGCAGTAACCACGGAATCGGGCCGAGGTGCCCGGTAGCGCTGGTGACGGTCACCCATGACGGTCGCATTCCGCTACCGGGTGCCTCGGGATCTGCGCACGTCATCAACCGATGTCGTCTGAGCGGCAACCGTTCGTCTGTGGGCCGCGTCATGATGCCAAGTAGTACGGTCGTCGGCCGTGCGAGGGACCGGGCGGCAGCCCGCAGCCCGAGCGGCGGGCGGCCCCCGC